>NZ_JBHYIO010000058.1:0-54512 GCF_042740095.1 Nonomuraea sp. NPDC059023
CGCACTCAACGCCGCCATCTGGCACAACTGGAACACCGGCGCACCCGTAAAACGGTCCCTGACCGCCTACGACCACTAACCCGAATTTCACATCAGCGATCTAGGGGTGCGTAGGTACACCCACCCCACATGGAACACCTACCGGGCGCTGCTCTCTGAAATTCACGCCATCCAGGCCGGTCTCTAGCGCTCCCCTGCCCGTCCTCGATGGCAGCCGGGCCCGACGTCAACGAGAAGCGGGTCCACGAACGAGCATCCACACCGCCACCATCTCGCACCAGACCTCACGCAGCCGAAGGCCCCAGCCAAGATCGAAGGTTGTTCAACACCCACTTGCTGCCGAGGTGGGCTGCTGCCTGGTCTATCGGTCGAAGCCCTGGCCCAGCTGCGGGCCGTGTTCGTGAGCGGGTGGCGGCCGGTAGGCGACGGGCCCGGTCCGCTCGGTCCGCTCGCGCGGCGTTTGGCCGGTGATTGATGCGAGCCGGGCCGCGGCCGCTGGGGTGCAGGATGCGGGCGGCGTGTTCGCTCTCGCGCTGGTCGGGGGTCAGGTCCAGGCGGTGCAGCTTCTCGCGCTGGAAGGCGATGCCGTACCGCTCGGCCGCCACGCGCCGGATGCGGGCCTTGGCGAAGGCGTCGGCGACGTGCGCGTGCCGGTGCAGGTCCTTGCCGCCGGCGACCGCCGACCAGCGGCCGTCTTCGCGGCCGCGCGACCTTTTCCGCGGTCCCTCATGCCGTGTGTTGGCCAGGGCCGGGCTGTCGGTGGTGGCGGACGTCGCCCGGGTCTGGGCGCTGTGTCGGCCGCTCTGGCGCGAGGTTGCCGCGACCGCGACCCGGGTCGTGAGGAGAGCTGCCCGCGCCGCGGGCGCCCTTGACTATGTGAAGAACCTTGGCGTTCGGCGCATGTCCCGCCGGTCGTCAGTGGTCATCGTCATCTTCGTCTTCGTCGTCCTGGTGCTCGTTCTTGTCGGCCTGTGACTGCGCCTCGCGGTCCAGGCCGTCACGCGAGCTGGGGCTGTCGGGGTTCCTGGCGGCCGCTGACTGCACTCGGGCGGCGGATTCCTTGTCCCAGGGAGTGTGTTTGCTCATGACTCCGGACTACCCCTGCGACATTCGGCAACGGGGCAGCCTGGGACCATCCGGACGTCAAATCAGCGGCGTGGTTTGAGGCGGTCGAGGCCTCCGGGGTGGGCGTTGCCGAGCGCGACGACGGCGTCCAGGAGTGCGCCGTACAGGCGGGCGTGCTGCCAGTGCTGGCGGCCGAGGGTGTCGTCATCGAGTTGGCGGGCGAGCTCGCGCAGGTGCTCGATCCATGCGGCCGCGGCGGCCGGCGGCCGGGTTTCGGCGGGCGTGACGGGCGGCGGGGGAGCAAGGCGTGCGGCGGGCGGGGGGGTGGCGTGGCCATCGGGCGGGGCAGGCCGGCATCGATGTCGCGGCCCATGCGGCCTACCGCGGTGCGCACTTCCCAGGCGCGGTTGCGGCAGCTTTTGCCGCAGTAGGTGGGGGGCCGGTCACGTCCGCTGTAGGTCAGGTCCGCGTGGCACCAGGCGCACGTGCGGTTCATGGAGAACGTCATCGGGGACACCGTGCCGGCGGCTCTTTTCGTCCCGGACGAATGGGTGAATACCTTGGCATACGCCCGTGACCCGCGTGGTCCGCTGTGCTGGAGAGGTCAGGAGCACACGGTGGCCGCCGAGCGGCGTGTCACCCCGGAATCGATGAGGAAGCAGTGCACATTCTGGATCTTCTCACCAGCGTCTTGCAGCTGGCAGCCGCCGGAGCCGGCCTGTACGCCGGCGCGGTGCTCGCCCTGAAGGCCGCCGCGGCACTGCCGCTCGGCCCGCCGCGACCCGGAACCCGGGGGCCGATCGCGGTGGTGAGCCGCCCAAGCACGATATGGACCTACTGTGACAGCCGAGCCGAAGACCCCTGGCCGCAGGCTCAGGCCGAAGTGAGCGCGGAATCCGCCGGACGGCGGGTCAGCGCCCAGGCCGTCAGCGACACCCCCGGTTGAGGTACGCGCCTGAGATTCGCGCCAGCACCACGATGAGCACCGCCAGCACGGCCGCGGTCGCCACGCTGTTGGCCAGCAGCTGCGCCCCGACGTCGGGCGAGAGGCGGGTGGCCATGACGCCGGAGCAGACGACGACCGTCACCAGGGCGCCGGTGCTCAGCAGTGCAACCAGCGCCCGCCGCGCCAAACCCTGCGGCGCGAGCGTCACGAGGTAACGGCCGGAGCCGGGGGCCGCGAGACTGGTGGCTCGTCCTGTTGGGGGGCCGCCAGCGGGCGCCAGCCGGCATCACCAGCGCCACGGCCAGCGCGGTCACCGGCGCCCACCACGACGGCGCGGTGAGGCAGGCTTGCCCGGCGCGCCAGACCCCCAGCAGGACCGTCTCGCCTTCCGGGGTGGGCACGCCGAGCGCGGAAGGGATCTGCTGCAGGCCGATGACACAGGCGATGCCGATGGTGAGGCCCTCCACCACCGGAGCGGGCACCAGCGCCATATACCTGCCCGCGCGCGCCAAGGCCAGGGCGATCAGCATCAGCCCGGCCAGCAGCCCGACCGTCAGCACCCCGCTCGCGCCGTGCGCGTGCACGATCGGGAACAGGACCACGGTCATCGCCCCGGCCGGGCCGGAGACGGGGTAGGACCTGCAACGGAACCGTTTCGTACGGTATGCGCCTTCCCCCAGGTCAAGACGGGCGCGTCACAGGGGTCGGCGAGAGTCGTTAGCGTTCGTTCCGGTATCCGATCCGGCCGTACACGGAGAAAAGATCTTGGCCGCTGTCAGGTGATGACGACGGCGGGAATCATCGCAGTGGCGCGCGTCACCGAGCTGCGCACCGGAGAGCTGTCGCTCTAGGTTCGGCCGTGAACGTGGTGTCCTCGGGTGATGGGAGGAGGGTTGGTGGGCGGCGGGGTTCCAGGCGGGCCGTCACGGTGGTGCCACACCGTCAGCCGGTCACGAGGGCTGGCCTGCAGTAGTGCGGTGCCCAAGGGGGTTCGTGTGTGCAGCACCGATTGCCCGCGCCGCTGGGTGGTGATGAGCCCGGCCTCGCGCAGTGTGGCGGCGTGGCGGCTGGCGGTGGGCGCCGATAGGTGGAGTGCTTCGGCGAGCTGGGTGGTCGTCAGGGGATGGTCGGGGGCTTGGAGCGCGGTTGCCCGTGCGTTGCCGATGAGTCGTGCCAGGGGGCGTGGTTGCTGGATGGCAGGGCGTCTTGTCCGGGTGGGTGTGGTAGCCAGCCGAGGGGCGGTGGCGCGGGGTAGGCAACGATCAGAGGGTTGACCGGATCGGCGGTCGCGGTCGGCTGGCGTGCGCAGAAAACCGATGGCTGCAGCGTCAGGGGGCGGCCATCGGGCCGGAAGTCGAAGTCGAAGGCGGAGGGCATGGCCAGCCTTCCGTTGTGCCAGTGCAGGTGATGGCGTGGGTAGCTGGCCAGGAGCCCTTCGATGCCGCCGTTCAGGACTGCATCGGCCCGGCGGCCGCGTTCAGTGGTGAAGGCGTCGTGCAGTTGCCCGGTGTAGGGGGCGAGCGCGATGCGGTGATAGCGGTACAGCAGGTCGCCCAGTCGTTTGAGTGTGGCGACGTCGCCGTTGGCGATGTCGCTCGCATCCTGAGGGACGGTTCCGTTGAGCTGGGCCATCAGCCTCATCTGGTGGCGCAGGGTGGTGCGAGGTGTGGACAGCACCTGATCCAGGCCAGTGCCCAGATCGACGACTTCGTTCGTGGGGCTGAGGAAGTCGGGCCAGTAGCCCTCGGCCGGAAACAGCCCGGTTAGCGCGGCCATGCTTGGACCCAGCCCGGCGCGGGTGAGCGCTCGGCGCACCGCGTGCCGCCAGGGATCGAACAGGATGGGTGCCTCACGGGTTTGCAGCAGATGCAGGCTGAAGGAGATCTCCCAGAACGGGTGAGGACCGCCGGCCAGCCGAAGCCGGGTCGGGTCCTCGGCTGTCAGGTGGAATCGCAGCATCCGGATCTCCCTGCGAGGCGTCGATAGCCGGGCAAAGACGGCAACGACGATCACAGTAGAGGACTTCACGGGCCGGCGGACCTGTTCGGTGGTGGTGGTCCGGTCCTCGGTAGGGTCGGCCATTGTCAGGCTGCCCGGGTGACGCGCAGACGGTGATCGGGGGGTTGCCGCTGCTCCTCCGATTTCCCGACATCGTGATGAAGGGATCATTTGTTCAGAAATTCTGTCCACTATCCGGGGAGATCGAGGAGCTCCACGGCCCGCTCCCTCATCTCGACCTTCCGGATCTTGCCGGTAACCGTCATCGGGAACCGTTCGACCAGGTGGACGTAGCGGGGGATCTTGTAGTGGGCCAGGCGGCCAGCGCAGAACTCCCTGACCGCCTCGGCCGTCAGCGGCTCCGCGCCGGGGCGCATGACGATCCAGGCCATGAGCTCCTCGCCGTACTTGCTGTCCGGCACGCCGATCACCTGCACGTCCGCCACGTCGGGATGGGTGTAGAGATACTCCTCGATCTCGCGCGGGTAGACGTTCTCGCCGCCGCGGATGACCATGTCCTTGATCCGGCCGACGATGTTGACGTAGCCCTCCTCGTCCATGGTGGCCAGGTCGCCGGTGTGCATCCAGCGGGCGGCGTCGATCGCCTCGGCCGTCTTCGACGGCTCGTCCCAGTAGCCGAGCATCACCGAGTAGCCGCGCGTGCACAGCTCGCCCGCCTCGCCGCGGGGCACCACCAGCCCGGTCTCCGGGTGCACGATCTTGACCTCCAGGTGCGGCATGACCTGCCCGACCGTCTCGGTACGCCGGGCCAGCCCGTCATCGCGCCCGGTCATCGTGGACACCGGGGAGGTCTCGGTCATGCCATAGCAGATCGCCACCTCCTCCATGTGCATCTCGCCGGCCACCCGCTTCATCACCTCGACCGGGCAGGGAGAGCCCGCCATGATGCCGGTGCGCAGGCTGGACAGGTCGAACTCGGCGAAGCGCGGGTGGCCGAGCTCGGCGATGAACATGGTCGGCACGCCGTACAGGGAGGTGCAGCGCTCGCTCTCCACGGCCCGCAGCGTGGCCTCGGGGTCGAAGCCGGGCGCGGGCAGCACCACGCACGCGCCGTGCGAGGTGGCCCCGAGGTTGCCCATGACCATCCCGAAGCAGTGGTAGAGCGGCACCGGCAGGCAGACCCGGTCGGCCTCGGTGTAGCCGAGGCCCTCGGCGACGAAGTAGCCGTTGTTGAGGATGTTGTGATGCGAGAGCGTCGCGCCCTTGGGGAAGCCGGTCGTGCCCGAGGTGTACTGGATGTTGATCGGGTCGTCGAAGGAGAGCGTGGCCGCGCGCTCGCGCAGGGCGGCGCGGTCGGCGCCGCGGCCGCTCGCCACCAGCTCGTCCCAGCCCGGCTCGCCGATGAAGACCACCTGGTCGAAACCGATCTCGGCGAGCATCGCCCGGTAGTCGCTGGTCTTGAACGCCACCGCGCTGACCAGCAGCCGCATCCCCGACTGGCGGACCACGAAGTCCAGCTCGTGACCGCGGTAGGCCGGGTTGATGTTGACCAGGATCGCGCCGATCTTGGCGGTGGCGTACTGCGTCAGCACCCACTCGGCGCAGTTCGGCGCCCAGATGCCGACCCGGTCGCCCTTGGCGATGCCCCTGGCCATCAGGCCGAGCGCGACCTCGTCCACGGCGGCGTCGAACTCGGCATAGGTCCAGCGCCGTCCGCTCGCCACGTCGACCAGGGCCTCACGGCCGGCGAAGCGGGCCGCGGCGCGCTCCAGATTGTCCCCGATGGTCTGGCCCAGCAGAGGAAGCGCGGAGACGCCTGACGCGTGTGAGTCACCCATGACGGAAGCATCCGGCAGGCTCCTGCCCGGCGCTACCCCCGTTCGGGGGTGGCCGTGCCATGCTGGAGTAATGGTGGCACTGCGGGCGGCGCTGGCCCGGATGCGGCACGTCACCGGTCTGCCCGTGCTGTTCGGCGGCACCGTGACGGCGGGCCGTACCGTGCGGCTGACCGAGCTGGCCGGGACCACGACCGGCGCGCTGCGCGGGCTGGCCATCCGGGCCGGCAGCGGCCTGGGCGGCCGGGTGCTGGTCACCGCACGGGCGGGCAGCGTCGAGGACTACGCCACCGACACGCGCATCAGCCACGAGTACGACCAGCCGGTCGGGGCCGAGGGCCTGCGGGCGATCGCGGCCGTCCCGGTGGTCGTGGGGGAGAGCGTCGGCGGGCTGCTGTACGGCGGCATCCGCGAACCGCTCACCCTCGGTACCCGCGTGCTCGACGCCATGGGCGGGATCGCCGCCCGGCTCGGCGTGGAGCTGGCCGTACAGGCTGAGGTGGAACGGCGGATGGCCGAGCTGGAGACTGCCGCGATCACCCGCGCGGCCCGCGAGCGGCCCACCGGGCCGGAGCGGGAGAACCTGCGCGAAGCGCACGCGGAGCTGCGCTCCATCGCCCAGGAAATCACCGACCCGGCCCTGCGCGAGCGGCTGCGGGACGTGTGCGAGCGGCTGAGCGCGCCGGACGGGCCGCCGCCCGCGCACAACCCGCTCTCGCCCCGCGAGATCGACGTGTTGTCGCTGGTCGCGGTGGGTTGCGGCAACGCCGAGGCCGGCGAGCGGCTGGGCTTGCGGCCCGAGACGGTCAAGAGCTACCTGCGCGGCGCGATGCGCAAGCTCGGCACCCACACCAGGATGGAGACCGTGGTGGCGGCCCGGCGCGCGGGCCTGCTCCCCTAAGGGCTCAGGGACCAGCGTAGCGGGCTGTCCCCGATGGTCTCCGCGACCTCCTCCACCTCGAAGTCGATCATCCGCTGCTCGCCGCTCCAGTCGGCGCGGGCGCGCCCGGCCAGCCGCAGCGTGTGCCCCCGCTCCCAGTCCACGAACAACAGCCCGGCGGCCGGTTCCAGCTCCAGGTTCCCGAGCGTCAGGAACATGAAGTTGCCCCGGTAGTCGGCCCAGCGCAGCCGCCCGGGCTCCGGCACCTCCACGAAGCCGGGCGGGCCGCCGCGATGCGAGACGTCCGCGCCCTGGCCGTCCGCGCGGGTGGCGATGAAGAAGGTGTCGGCGCTCTCGATCCACCGCCGGTGCCCGTCGGTGAGCGCCGCGTGCTCCACGGTACGGCGCGCCGCCGGCTCGGCCACCGAGGTGATCTCCCTGGTCACGATGTACTTGGGGCAGTTCGCGATCACCTGGTCGGTCTCGATGACCAGCCGGTCACCCTCCTGCCTGGCCGTGCCGTTGACCCGCATCCGCCGCCGTGTCCATGGCTCGATCGCCAGCGTCCCGATCTCCCCGCCGGCCTCGAACGGCGGCTCTCCGTGTACGGCCAGCGAGGTCGCCCCGAGCGGCTCGATGAACCCGGGCAGGCCCGTCATCAGCCCGACCCGCGTGCCGGCCCCGACGACGAGCATCCGCTGGCGGCGCAGAAACTCCCTGGCCACCTCGGGCAGCTCGGGACGGGCGCGGGCCGAGCCGAGCAGCTTGGTGATGCCCGCGCGCCGCTGCGCGCTCACCTCACCGGGATGAATGCCCATGGCTAGAAGAATCCGCAGGTCGGGGCGTCCTCGTGCGGGGCGGGGGCGGTGACGCCCTCGGTCACGTAGATCTCCAGCCGGGTGCCGTCGGGGTCTTCGAAGAACAGCCCGCCGGACTCGCGGCCCGTGCCGTGCGGGACGATTCCGTCGTGCCGGATGGCCACGCCGAGCTCGCGCAGCCGGGTCTCGATCGCCTCCAGTTCCTCGATGCCGGGCGCCTCGAACGACAGGTGGTGCAGCCCGGGACGGCCGCCGTCGAAGCGTCCCGAGCTCTGCTCCCACAGCGTGAGCACGAGTTCCTCCGGCCTGCCCAGCCGCGCGTAACGCCAGTCGCCGCCGTCGGTCTTGCCGTAGAGGGCGAGGCCGAAGACCTGGCAGTAGAAGTCGATCGAGCGGTCGAGTTCGGTGACGTTGAGCCCGACGTGCCCGGTCTGGAGTGCGGTCGCCACAGAGCGACTCCCTTCTAATGGTTGTGCCGCAATTCAAGCATTAGCCGCTAATGGGTGCAAGTGCGGGGTAGCATTAGCAGGGTGGTGCACATCGCCGTCGCCTTCGCCAACACCGTCCGCGTCTCCACGGGGGACGCGCTGGCCACCGCCGCCGGTCTGACCGCGTGGCTGCGTGAGCGGCGCTCCGAGCTGGAGGTACGCCTGGACGAGGCCGACCTTCTGGCGATCGGTGACGAGGAGGCCGCCGCCGCCCGGCGGGCCCGCGACGCCGTACGCGCGCTGATGGGGGGCGCGCCGGAGCCGGACGAGCACGTCCGCGCGCTCAACGACGCGGTGCGGGCGGCGCCGCGATGGCGTGAGCTGACATGGGGGGAGCCGCCGTCGGTCACGGCTCGTTCGGCCCAGCCGCCCGTCCTGGCGGCCGTCGCCGAGGTGGCCGAGCAGGCGATCCTGCTGCTGTCCGGCCCCGACCGCGACCACGTACGCCCCTGCGGGGCGCCCGGATGCGTGCAGTTCTTCCTGAAGGAGCACCCGCGCCGGGAATGGTGCTCGACCGGCTGCGGCAACCGCGTGCGGGTGGCCCGCCACTACGCCCGCACCAAGGGCGCGTAATGCGCGTGGGAGTCCTGGGCCCGCTGGAGGTCACCGACGGCGCCGAGACAGTGGAGGTCGGGGGCGCCCGGCTGCGCGCGCTGCTGATCCGGCTCGCTCTGGACGCGGGCAGCGTGGTCGCGGTCGAGGCGCTCACCGGTGCGCTCTGGCCGCAGGACGGCCCCGCCGACCCCGTGCACTCCCTGCACTCCCTCGTCTCCCGGCTGCGCCGCGCCCTGCCGGCGGCGGTTCTGCAGGTTCCCGGCGGGTACCGCCTGGACCTCCCGCCCGACGCCGTCGACGCCCTGCGTTTCGAACGGCTGGCACGTCAGGGCAGGCGGGCGCTGCGCGAGAACGACCCGGAACCGGCCGCGGAACGGCTGCGCGCGGCACTGGCGCTCTGGCGCGGCGACGCGCTGACCGACGTCGCCGAGACGCCCTACGCGCTGGCCGCCGCCGCGAGGCTCCACGAGCTCAGGCTGGCCGCGACGGAGGACCGGATCGCCGCCGAGCTGCGGTTGAGCGGCGACCACGCTCCCCTCGTGGCCGAGCTGGAGGAACTCCTCGCCGCCCACCCCCTCCGTGAACGGCTGCGCGCCCTGCTCATCGAAACCCTGCACGCCTCCGGCCGCCGGGCGGAGGCGCTCGCCGCCTTCGAGTCCTTCCGTGTGACGCTGGCCGAGGAACTGGGCGCCGACCCCGGACCGGAACTGAAAGAGCTCCACCTCGCTCTCCTGCGCTCCGAACGGCCCGTACGCGGCAACCTGCGCACGCCGCTGTCGAGCTTCGTCGGCCGCGTCGAGGAGCAGGCGCACCTGGTCCGGCAACTGAATGAGCGGCGGCTGGTCACGCTCCTCGGCCCGGGTGGCGTCGGCAAGAGCCGGCTGGCGACGCGGGCCGCGAGCGAGTTGGCCGCCGGGTTCCCAGGCGGCGCCTGGCTGGTCGAGCTGGCCTCGGTGACCGACCCGGCGGCGCTGCCGCAGGCCATCGTCACCACCCTGGGCCTGACCGGCCCGGGCAGGCCGGGCGACCAGATGGGACGGCTGGCCGACGCGCTGCCCGCGAGCCCGACGCTCATCGTGCTGGACAACTGCGAGCACCTGATCGACGCCGCCGCCCGCCTCGTCGAGGACCTGCTCGGCCGGTGCCCGCAGCTTCGTGTCCTGGCCACCAGCCGCGAGCCGCTCGGTCTGCTCGGGGAGGCGCTGAGCCCGCTCGCGCCGCTGCCCGCCACCGACGGCGTGCGGCTGCTCGCCGACCGGGCGGCGGCCGTGCGGCCCGGGTTCACGCTGAGCGAGGAGGACCGGGCGGCCGCCGAGCGGATCTGCGCGCGCCTGGACGGGCTGCCGCTGGCGATCGAGCTGGCGGCGGCACGGCTGCGGTACGCGAGCGTGGAGCAGGTGGCCGCCGGGCTGGGCGACCGCTTCCTGATGCTGACCGGCGGCAGCCGTACGGCGTTGCCGCGCCATCGCACGCTGCGCGCGGTCGTGTCGTGGAGCTGGGACCTGCTGACGCGGGAGGAGCGGGCGGCGGTCGAACGGCTCGCGGTCTTCCCCGGCTCGTTCACGCCCGAGGCGGCGGCCCGCGTGTCGGGGTGGACGGCGGTGGAGGACTTCGCCGACCGTTCGCTGCTGCAGTTCGTGCCGGGGCCGCAGCCGCGCTACCTGATGCTGGAGACCATCAGGGAGTACGGGCTGGAACGGCTCGCGGAGTCCGGGCGGCTGGCGGCGGCCAGGGCGGCGCATGCCGCGTACGTCGCCGAGCTGGCCGAACGCGCCGAGCCTGGGTTGCGCGGGGCCGATCAGCTCGCCTGGGTGCGGCGGCTGCGGGCCGACCGGGACGATCTGCGGGCCGCGGTGCGGTTCGCCGCGGATTCCGGGGACGCGGCCACGGCGGCGCGGCTCGGGGCCGGGCTGCGCTTCTTCTGGACGATCACGGAGGATCCGGGCGAGGCGGCCGCCCTGTTGCGCGGGGTGCTGGACGTGGCGGCGGATCCGGGTGTCGCGGCGGCGTACCTGCTCAATCTGGTTCTGGCCGCGGACGGGGGCCGCGCCAAGGGCGAGGCCGACGGGCTGCTCGCGCTCGCGGCCGGGTGCGAGCAGCCCGCGACCAGGGCGGTGATCGAGGCCCTGGTCGCGCTGATCACCGGTGATGCCGCGCCCGGACTGGCCGCGATCGACGCCGGTCTGCCCCGCTCGGCGGCGTGGGATCGCGGGGTGTTGTGGTTCGTGCGGTCGTTCCTGGACGGCAGCCTCGGTGACATGGAGGCGATGCGCACCGATCTCGGGCAGGCGGCGACGGCGTTCCGCGCCTGCGGCGAGCACTGGGGACAGGCGAGCGCGCTGAGCTATCTGGCCTTCGCCCGCACCACGCTCGGCGAGTTCGAGGCCGGCGCGGCGGCGCTGGAGGAGTCGATCCGGCTGGCCGGCGACCTCGGGACCGGCGACGGACAGCGGGTCTGGCTGGCCATGGTCCGCAGCCACACCGGGCAGACGGCCGCGGCCCGCGCGGAACTGCTCGACGTCCTCGGCGGCAACCCGCCCGCGAGCCAGCTCGGGCTCGCCCGAATCCAGCTCGCCAACCTCGCCCGCCACGACGGCGACCTCGACGCCGCCGGGCGGCACCTGGCCGAGGCGGCCGAGAGCCGGGATCCGCTCTTCCTCCTGGCCCGTGCCGAGCTGGCGGTGGCCAGAGGCGAGGACGCCGGGACCGACCTGGCCGAGGCGTTCGCGCTCGCCCTGGAGCTCTGGGACATGCCGCTGGTGGCCATGGCCGCGGTCGCCGTGGCCTCCTGGCGGCTGGCCACCGACGCCACGGAGGCGGCCGGGGTGCTCGGCGCCGCGCACGCGTTGCGCGGCGGCCCCGACGCCCGCCACCCCGACGTCGAACGGCTGGCCCGCGCCCTGCGCGCCGAACTGGGCGAGCCCGCCTTCCACGCGGCGTACGAGCGTGCCCGCCGCCTCGACCGCGCGATCGCGATCGCCCGCGTCAAGGCCGCGCTCGCTCACCCGGGCTGAGCGCTCCTGCGAGGGATCTGTGGGGGGTCTGCGAGGACCGCCCGGCACGGTGGTCCCCATGACGTACGCGTTCCAGGCGGAAGGCCTGGTCAAACGGTTCGGGAAGACGACGGCGCTGGCCGGCGTCGACCTGGCGGCCCCGCCGGGCACGATCCTGGGCGTACTCGGCCCCAACGGCGCGGGCAAGACGACGGCCATCCGGGTGCTGGCCACCCTGCTGCGCCCCGACGCGGGCCGCGCCGAGGTGGGCGGCCTCGACGTCGTCCGGCACGCGCCGCGGGTCCGCAAAATGGTCGGCCTGACCGGCCAGTACGCCTCGGTGGATGAGGACCTGACCGGCACGGAGAACCTCGTCCTGCTCGGCCGCCTCCTCGACCTGCGCAAACCGGAAGCCGAACGGCGCGCGAGCGAGCTGCTCGAACGCTTCGGCCTGACCGAGGCCGCCGGCAAGCGGGCCGCAACCTACTCCGGCGGCATGCGCCGCCGCCTCGACCTGGCCGCCGGGCTCGTCGGCGAGCCGAGCGTCGTCTTCCTCGACGAGCCCACCACCGGCCTCGACCCCGGCCGCAGGGAAGACCTGTGGCGCATGATCCGCACCATCGCCGACGGCGGCGGCACGGTCCTGCTCACCACCCAGTACCTGGAGGAGGCCGACGCCCTGGCCGACGAGATCTGCGTGATCGACCACGGCCGGGTCATCGCCCACGGCACCCCGGCCGAGCTCAAGCAGATCGTCGGCGGGCAGACCATCGTGGTGCGCCCCAAAGACCCGGCCGAGCTGGCGCGGGCGGCGGAACTGACCGCCAAGGCCACCGGCCGCGAGCCCGCGAACGTGGCCGCCGGAGTGCTGACCGTCGCCGTCGACGGCGGCGCCGCCTTCACCGCGGTCGTCGGGGCGCTGGCCGAGGCCGGCGTCGAGGTCGCCGAGCTGTCACTGCGCCTGCCCAGCCTGGACGAGGCCTTCTTCGCGCTCACCGGAGCCGCGTGATGCCGTTCGCCCTGCTCCGGCACAGCCTGCTCCTGGCCGGGCGCGGCCTGCGCAAGACCCGCCGCAACCCGGGCATCCTGTTCGACGCGTTGTTCCTGCCGATCGTGTTCCTGCTGATGTTCGTCTACCTGTTCGGCGGCGCCGTGGCCGGGTCGCCTGAGGCGTACCTGCAGTACATCTTCCCCGGCACGCTGGTGATGTCGACGCTCATGGCCGGCCTGCTGTCCACCGGCGTCAGCCTCAACGTCGACATCAAGAAGGGCGTCTTCGACCGGTTCCGCAGCCTGCCCATCGGCCGCTCCGCGCCGCTGATCGGCTCCGTCGCCGGCGATCTCATCAGGTACGGCGTCGCGCTCGTCACCCTGTTCCTCCTCGGCTACCTCCTGGGCTTCCGGGTCCGGACCGATCTGGTGTCGGCGCTGGCCGCCTGCGCCCTGGCGGTCACCCTCGGCTTCTGCATGAGCTGGATCAACGTGCTCGTCGGAGTGCTCATCAAGGAGACCTCGGTCGTGCAGAGCGTCGGCTTCCTGGGGATCTTCCCGCTGGCCTTCGGCACCAACATGGTCGCCCCCACCGAGACCCTGCCCGGCTGGCTACAGGCCTGGGTCAACGTCAACCCCGTCACCCACGCCATCGACGCCACCCGCGGCCTGCTCCTCGGCGGCCCGGTCGCCACCGCGGCGAGCACCACCCTCATCTGGTCGGCCGGTTTCCTCGTCGTCTTCGTCCCCCTCGCCGTCATCGCCTTCAGGAGGCGCAACCAGTGAACGTCATCGAATCCCGCTCCCTCGGCCCCATGGACCCCCTCGACGACCTCGACCCCCTGCTCGACCTGGTCGGCGACGCCCGGGTGGTGGCGATCGGCGAGAGTTCCCACCACGTGCGCGAGTTCTACCTGCTGCGCCACCGCCTGCTGCGCCTCCTCGTCGAACGCCGCGGCTTCACCGTCTACGCGCTCGAAGCCCCGTTCACCGACGCGCACACCATCGACGCGTGGGTACGCGGCGGCCCCGGCACCGTCGAGCAGGTCGCCTCCGCCGGGATCGACCACGGCATGGGCGACTGCCGGGAGATGCACGACCTCCTGAGATGGATGCGCGACCACGAGCGCCCGCTGCGCTTCGCCGGCTGCCTGGCCGGCGTCCCGCGCACCGCCCTGCGCGCGGTCGCCGCGTACATGAAGGAGGCGGACCCCGACGCGTTCCCCCTGGCCGAACGGGCCTTCCGGCTGGCCGGCGGGGACCGCGAGGTACCCAGCATGAAGGCCATGATGGACCACGCCCGCCGCCCGATCGAGGTGCAGGACGAGCTGACCGTGGCGATCAGCCGCCTGCTTGTACGCATGGAGACGATGGCCGCATACCAGCGCGGCCAGGGCCGCGCCGCCCGGCACGCGGCCGCGTTCCAGCATCTGCGCAACGCCTGGTACCTGGACCACGGCGGGCGCGACCTCGCTGGGCGCGGCATGGCCGTGGGCACCGCGTGCCTGGACGCCTTCGGCGCCGAGAGCGTGCTGCGCCTCGTCGAGGACGGCGCCCGCGTCGTGGTGGCGACGCACAACACCCACATCCGCAAGACGGTGATCGAGCACGAGGGCGACTTCGGGCTTTTCCCGCAGGGCTACCACCTGGCCGAGGCGCTCGGCCCTGACTACGTCTCCATCGCCGCCACCAGCCTCGGCGGCCGTACCTCCGCCGGGCGGGTCGCGCCCGAGCACCCGCTCGGCTTCGAAGCGGTCGACGTCGACCTTCCCGCTCTGGCCGAGGGCAGCGTCGAGACGATCTTCGACGGCCGCGCGCCCCTGGCCATCGCCGACCTGCGCTGCCACGACCCGGAGGCGTTCACGCGGATCAGGATGCTGGACCACTTCATGGACGTCCCCGTCGTCCGGGCCTACGACGCGGTCGCCTGCGTCCCGGAGACCCGGTCCGTCCAGACCTTCAGGCAGGCGTGAAAGTCATCGAGCGCCCGCGGCGCCTCCGGCCAGGCTGATCCCGAGCGTTCAACCAACCTCTGGAGTGCCGATGACATCGCGACAACGCCGGCTGGCCGTCGGCGTCATGCTGGCCACGTTATGCACGTCGCTGCTGCAGGCCCTGCCGGCCACGGCGGGCACGCCCACGATCGACAGGCGACCGGTGTCACCCGGGATCGTGCTCGCCGCGGCCGACTGGGATCGGATCCGCGCGGACCCGTCCCTTGCGGCGAGCCCTTCAAAGGAGATGGTCCCGCTGCTGCCGAAGCGCGGCATCGCCGCCGTGGCAAGGGAGTCGCGGCTCAACGCCGCCCGCATGGAGGCGAACGGCCCACGAGCGGCGGCGATGCCGCTGGCACCCCCACCGATCCGCGAGAGCCCTGACCCCAAGGCGCTGGCCGACTGCTTCACCCCGGCGGCGGAGCGCAGCGGCGGCCACATCCTGAATCGCTTCGTGTTCTGCCAGCGCATCAAGGCGGAGATGCCGGTCGACGTCTTCCAGAACGGCCGGGTGGTCCGCCTCGGAACCACGAAGTTCACCTACGAGTTGATCACCCAGGGCGACAATCACCAGCGCAGGACCCGTATGTTCGGCCGCATCCAGAAGGGTTCGGTCCGTCACGAGGGGACGTTCGCGTGGCGGGTGATCGCGCCCGCCTGGCCGTTCTACCTCGTCGGCAGGTGCGAGCAGAGCGGCGTCGCCTGCCCGGTCGCCCACGCGCCGGTGGTGTTGCCGTTCCGCCAGTGGGACGACGAAACCGTCTGGTGGAAGTGGGACACCATCAACCAGGCCGGCAACGCCGAGGGCCGGGACCGGATCACCCTGCACGACGCGTGGCTGGAGTTCGGCTCCGCCATTTCCGGCGGCATCGTGACCCGGCCAGGCCACAGCGCCCCCCGCATCGTCCGCTGCGACTCGGCGGACTACTTCCGGCTCGGCGGCGGCCACTACGAGGCGGCGTGCGTCTTCGCCGAGACGACTCCGCGCCTGACGTGGGAGATCGGGAAGGCTCCCCACGCGGAAGTGGCCCTTCACATCGCCAACGCCCAGGACTTCCCCAACGCCACCTGGCCCCGCCTGGTGCCCGATGGGCAGCCCCCGCCCCGAGACAAGATCATCCCCGGCAAGTACAAGCCCGGCGACCCTGACGCGCCCGGCCTGCACCGCATCAGGACCGAGCAGTCGGGGACGATACCGCCCGACCCCGAGCACAGGAGAAACGGCGAGCGCAAGACCGGCGCCTGCTACGGAGAAGGTCCATACGCCGCCGAGTACTTCGGCCTGGGCCTGCCCGTCCCGCCGCGCCCCGGAGAGCAGTGTGACGAGTACCCTCCGGCCTCCACGTTGGAAGGCGCCGACCATCCTGAGTACGACTTCTCCGTCCGGGCGGTGCTCACGGACGGCAACAGCCGTGCCGGCATCGCGCTTCGCGACTACTACGTCCATGACCGGATGCTCCTGTGGGACGTCAGCCTTCCCCTGGAGCGAAACGACCGCTTCTACTTCGAGATCCTGATCCAGCGGCCTCATTGATCCAGCCAGGACTTCCAGTCGATGCCGGGGTCCTCGGTGAACAGGTGGTGGGAGGCGATCATGGGGCCGTGGAAGCCGCGGATGAAGCGGTACAGGGCGGTGGGGGTGCGGACGGCGACGTTCTGGGAGTTGACGAAGTAGACGACTCCGTCCTCGCCGGCCAGCCGTACCCGATCGCCCTTCTGCGCCGGGCGGGGCAGGCCGAGCTTGGTGGCGAGGGAGCGCCAGGCCTGCTCCCAGCCGGGCACGGGCGGGCCGAAGACGGTGAGGGGGGTGGCGGTGCGGCCGGGGAAGTGGGTCAGGTACTCCACCAGCGTGGCGAAGAACAACTCCAGGCCCGCCGACATCGCCTCGAACTCGTCCTGCCAGTCGTCGCCCGGCAGGAAGCCGCTGGTGACGGCGCGCAGGACGGTGGTGCCGCCGGACTGGGCCTCGATGAGGAACTCGTAGGCGACGAAGCGCCCGTCGGGGGCGATCTCGGTGCCGTGGGCGAAGCGGGCGCCGGGATCGGCCCCGGTGATGTGGGTGGTGGGGGAGTAGTCGCCGAAGACGGTGGTGACGGCGCCGCCGGCGACCTCGTTGCGGCCCATGAACCAGGAGTCGATGCCGGGCCCGGTGGAGATGGCCGCCCAGATCTCCTCGGGCGTCGCGGGCACCTCGGCCAGGTGCTCGATCTCGAACTCGTGGCCCATGCTCACGACTCCCTCATGCTGGGGTGGACGGCGACCACGATGCGATGATCCCGCCCTGATTCGGCCTCTTCATCGTGGTATTTCGAGACCAGCGTGGTGACGGCCTGCGTGAGCTCCTCCGCGAACGCCGCCCGCGCGGCCGGGCTGGCGAAGCGCACCTCGCCGTCCAGCGCGAACGTCGCCACCCGCTTGCCCGCCCTGGCCGAGCCCGTGATGAGCGCGCCCACGTCACGGACCAGCCGCGCGGCCAGCGCCAGCAGCCAGCGCGCCGACAGCCGGTCCGGCGACTGGGCCGGATCGGGCTGCACGGCGGCCAGCGCGACGGGGGAGATCACGTAGGAGGCCGCGGTGGCACGCAGCAGCCGCTCGGTCGCGTTGCCCTTGCGCCGTTCCTCGACGAGTTCGACCAGGCCGTGCCGTTCGAGCGTGCGCAGATGGTAGTTGACCTTCTGGCGCGGCAACCCGACACGGGCGGCCAGCATCGCCGCCGAGGCGGGCTGGGCGAGCTCGGCCAGGAGCCTGGAACGCATGGGATCCAGCGACACCTCGGCGGCGGCCGGGTCCTCGATCACGGTCACGTCGAACATGCCTCTACGATCTCACCGACAATTAAATCTGACAAGACGGTGAAGATTGTCGGTGCTACCAGGCGTACGCCTCCGGCGCCGGCCCGCCGGGACCCGGGAAGATGGCGTCGAGCGCGGCCAGCCGTTCCTCGTCCAGCCGGATCGTCAGCGCCTTGAGCGCGAGCGTCAGCTGCTCGACCGTCCGCGCGCCCGCGATCGGAGCCGTCACGCCCGGCTGGTGCAGCAGCCACGCCAGGCCGACGGCCGCGGGATGCTCCCCGATCTCATCACACAGCCGCTCGTAGCGTTCCACCCGGTCCCGGTCCTCGCGCAGACCGGCCTCGGCGCGGCCCGCCTTCCCCCGCGCGATCTCCTGCTTGCGCAGAATGCCGCTGAGCAGACCGCCGTGCAGCGGACTGTACGGCAGGACGCCGATCCCCAGCTCACGGCAGGCGGGCAACACCTCAAGCTCGACCGTGCGCCGCATGAGGCTGTAGATGCTCTGCTCGACGACGAAGCCGAACTCGCCCAGCCGTTCGGCCACAGACTGCCCGCGGACGATGTGCCAGGCCGCGTGGTTGCTGGTGCCGAAATACAGGACCTTGCCCTGCCGGCGCAGCAGCGACAGCGCCGCCCAGATCTCCTCCCACGGCGTCGACCTGTCGACGTGGTGCAGCATGAAGATGTCGAGGTGGTCGGTGTTGAGCCGGCGCAGCGACTCCTCGCACGCCCGGCGCAGGCGCCGCGCCGACAGCCGGATGTCGTTCACGCCCGGCCCCATCGCGCCGTAGGCCTTGGTGGTCAGCACGATCTGGTCACGGCGGGACGGCGTCTTGGTCAGCCAGGTCCCGATGATCTCCTCGGTCCTGCCCTTCTCCGGCTCCAGCCCGTACACCTGCTTGTTGGCGTCGGCGCCGTAGACGTCGGCGGTGTCGACGAGGTTGATGCCGCTGTCCACGGCCAGGTCGAGCAGCCGGTGGGAGGTCGCCTCGTCGGTGAGCGGGCCGAAGTTCATGGTGCCGAGGGCCAGCCTGCCGACCTGGAGACCGGAGCGGCCGAGGTTCGTGTATTCCATGGTCAAGCTCCGAAACGGGTGGGGGAGAAGGCGGACAGGTCGAACTCCGAGCCGCCGTCGAGGGCGAGCTGGGCGCAGATCTGGCCGACGGCGGCCGCGTGCTTGAAGCCGTGACCGGAGAAGCCGCCGGCGAACACCACCCGGCCACCGGCGCCGACCGGGCCGATGACGAAGTCGCCGTCGGGACTCTTGGAGTTCATGCAGGCCATCGCCTTGCTGACCTGCGGGACGAGGCCGGGGAAGGCGGTCGCGCAGTACTCCTCGATCGGCGCCAGGTCCTCGGGCGCCGGGTCGCGCCAGTTGTCCTCCGGCCGGTCCAGCCACGCCTTCTTCGCCTGCGGGCCGCTGATGCCGACCTTGACGCCGGCGCCGTCCACGTCCGGGATGCCCCAGCCGTGCGCCTCATGGCTCTCGCGGACGAACGTGGGGAAGCGGCCGGGCCGATACTCCGCCGCGTCGCCGCGCGCCCTGAACCACGACAGGCACGAGCGCTGGGTTCGCAACGGCAGCGACACCTCCGGCAGGAGATCGAGCGTCCAGGCGCCGGAGGCGAGGATCACCTTGGCCGCCGTGAACCGTTCGCCGCCCACGGTCACCGCGACCCGCCCGTCCTCCACGCGCAATGCCGAGACGGGCACCCCGGTGCGGATGTCGGCGCCGGCCCGCCGGGCGGCCCGCACCGCCGCCGTGACGCACGCCTCCGGCCGCAACACGCCCGCGCCCGGCTCGAAGATCGCCACGTCGTCGTCCAGCACGGCATGCTGCGGATAGCGCCCGCGCATGTCGTCGGGCGTCAGCCACTCGTAGGCGACCTCGCCCGCGGCGGCGCTGGCCAGCGCGTCCTCGATGAGCTCGCCGCCGTCGGTGCCGATCACCAGCCCGCCGGACGGCTCGAACAACCGCTCGCCGTCCCGCTCAAGCTCCTTGATCAAGTCGAGGGTACGGCGGGCCAGCGGCACGTACTCCTTGCCCTCGAAGAGGATCTGCCGGTAAATACGGGACCCGCCGTGCGAGGACCCGCGCGCGTGGCCGACGGTGAACTGCTCGACGCCGAGCACCGAGGCGCCGCGCGCGGCGGCCTGCCAGGCGGCCATGGAGCCCATGGCGCCCAGCCCGATCACGATGACGTCAGTCATGGATGTGCTCCCATCTGTCACAACACCTTGGACAGGAATGTCTGGGTACGCAGATGCCGCGGCCTGGCCAGGACCTCGCGCGGGTCACCCGACTCGACCACCACGCCGTCGTCCATGAAGACGAGCGTGTCGCCGACCTCCCGGGCGAAGGCCATCTCGTGGGTGACGACGATCATCGTCATGCCCTCGCGGGCCAGGCCCCGCATGACGTCCAGGACCTCGCCGACCAGCTCGGGATCCAGCGCGGAGGTCGGCTCGTCGAACAACATGAGCCTGGGCCGCATCGCCAGCGCCCTGGCGATGGCCACGCGCTGCTGCTGGCCGCCCGACATCTTGGCCGGATAGCTGTGCAGCTTCTCGGCCAGCCCCACCCTGCGCAGCAGGTCCTCGGCGTGCGCGGTGGCGGCCGCCTTGCTCTCCTTCTTCACCAGGCAGGGGCCGAGCACGACGTTCTCCAGCGCGGTGAAGTGCGGGAACAGGTTGAAGCTCTGGAAGACCATGCCGATGCGGGCGCGCTGGCGGCAGACCTCCTTGTCGCCGAGCTCGTGCAGCGCCTCGCCGCTCTGCCGGTAGCCGATGAGCTCGCCGTCCACCCAGAGCCGGCCTCTGTTGATCGTCTCCAGGTGGTTGACGCAGCGCAGGAACGTGCTCTTGCCCGACCCCGAGGGGCCGACCAGGCACATCACCTGCCCTTCGTCCAGGGACAGGTCGATGCCTTTGAGCACGTGGTTGCGCCCGAAGTGCTTGTGCACCCCCTCGGCGCGGACCAGAGCGGACATCAGCGGTCCTCCTTGACGTGGGCGCGGCGGGCGGCCAGGTTGCGGCGCAGGCGGGAGCCGTACGAGTCGCCGGGGTCGCGGTCGGGAGAGAAGCGGCGCTCGATCCGGGTCTGCACGGAGGTCAGGATCGAGGTCGCCAGCAGGTACCAGATGCTGGCCACGAGCAGCAGCGGGATGGTCTGGAAGTTGCGCCCGTAGATGATCTGGACGCTGTAGAGCAGCTCGGGGATGGCCAGCACGCTGATCAGCGAGCTGGTCTTGAGCATCGCGATCGTGTTGTTGCCCGTGGGCGGGATGATCACCCGCATGGCCTGCGGGAGCACGATCCTGCGCATCGTCATGCTCTTGGACAGGCCCAGCGAGCTGGCCGCCTCCAACTGCCCCTTCGGCACGGACACGATCCCCGCCCGGACGATCTCGGCCATATAAGCGCCCTCGTTGAGCGCCAGCCCGAGCACACCCGCGATGAACGGGGTGATCAGCGTGTTGGCGTCGAGGGTGGCGAACGTCGGCCCGAACGGCAGGCCAAGCTGGATCGTCGGGTAGAGCGCGCTCAGGTTGAACCAGAAGATGAGCTGGACCAGCAGCGGCGTACCACGGAAGAACCAGATGTAGGCCGCGGCCGTCCACGACAGCACCTTGTTGTCCGAGCCGCGCATGACCGCGAACAGCACGCCCAGCGCGATGCCGAGAACCATGGCGATCGCGGTGAACTGCAGCGTGAGCAGCAGCCCGTTGAGCACGCTGCCGTCCAGCAGGTACCTGGCCACGATCTCCCACCGGTAGCGGGGGTTGGTGACCAGGGACGTCACGAGCAGCGCGAGCAGGCCCAGCACCACCACCGTGGCGGCCCACCGCCACGGGCGCCGCACCGGGATCGCCTTGATGTCGGCGTCGGGCCGCCGGCTCTTCGGCACGGTGCCGGTCGCCATCGCTAGGCACACCCTTCCTTGATCGCCTGCGGGAAGATCTCGTCGCCGTCCTGCACCTGCGCGGGGTCGGTGAAGATCTCCGACTTCTCGATCGCGCCGTCCACGACGCCCCACTTGCCGGCGATGCGGGTGTAGTGGCCCTGCTGCAGCAGCCTGGTCATCGCCTCCTGCAGCACCGCGTTCATCGCGGAGTTGCGCTTGGGTACGGCGATGCCGGACAGGCTGTGCGGCGTCCGGTAGGTCCCGGTGACACAGAGCGCGCCTTCCGACTGCTTGGCCGCCCACTCCACGGCCGGCTTGTCGGCGCTCACCACGTCGGCGCGTCCGCTGGACAGCGTCAGCACCGCCTGGTTCTGGTCCGGGATCCTGATGATCTGGACGGGCTTCTTGCCCGCGCCCTTGCAGTAGGCGTCGGCCTTCTCCAGCCGCTCCACCTGCGAGGTGCCGCTCTGGACGCTCACCCGCAGGCCGCAGACGGTGTCCTTGAAGTCGTTGACCTTGATGCCGCTGCCCTTCTTCACCAGGAAGCCGCCGCCGTTGAGGTAGTTGGAGACGAAGTCGACGACGCCCAGGCGTTCCTTCTCGATGCCGAACCCGGCGATCCCGATGTCGTACCTGCCCGCCTCGAGGCCGGGGATGATGTTGTCGAAGGAGGTGTTGCGCCACTCCACCTTCAGGCCGAGCAGCCTGCCGATGGCGTCGCCGGTGTCGATGTCGAAGCCGACCAGCGTCTTGTTGTCCTCGGCGAAGAACTCCAGCGGCGCGTAGGGCGCGTTCGTGCCGATGATGAGCGTCCCGCGGTCGCGGATCTCCTTCGGCACTCCGGCGGCGAGCTTGTCGTCCTTGGCGATGTCGACGGCTTTTTCCGCCAGGTCCGGCGCTGCGTTGACGCCGCAGGCGGTGAGCGGCAGCAGGGTCACGAGGGCGACGACGAAGATGCGGTTGTTCATGGTGTCACCAACTTGCTGTGCGCGGTTCAGGGGCTGGGTGTGCCGGCCGACGGCGCCCGCCGTACGGCGGAGTCGTGGCCGGTCAGTGAGAGCGCGCTCGCCGTGCGAACCGTGAGGTCGCCCCCGATCAGGACCAGCTCCGCGGCGTGGATGGCCGACGACTGTCCCGACGTCGGCACCTCCTCGCCGAAACTGTCCCGTCCGGTCTGCGCGTAGTAGAGGATGGCCGCCCGGTCGTGCGCGACCGGATGGATGTACGGCTGCCGCGGTGCGTGGCCGGGCACGGTCAGGGCGCCCCGGTGTTCCCACCGGCGCAGGTCGGGCGAGCGGTAGACGGCCGGGCCACCGCGGGTCTCGGCGACCATCCACCCCTGGCCGCCCAGCGTGAACACCGCCGGGCCCTCGTGCCAGCCGGCCAGCGCCTGCTCCTCGACCTTCCACCCGTCGAGGTCGTCGCTGACGGCCAGCCAGACGGAGCCGCCGCGGTTCTCGTCCTTGAACCAGAGCCCGAAGCCGCCCTCGAGCAGCGGGTGCACGTACGGGTCGACGGCGTGGTCGGTGCCGAGGTCCACGCGTCCCGCGTGCGACCAGGTCCACAGGTCGGGGCTGGTCAGGTGGTGGATCTGGCGGTGCCACGGGCTCGGCCTGCCGTGAGTGTCCCAGGCGGGGTCGTCGGGCACGCCTCTGATGAACGTGACGAACATGTGGTGCAGGCCGTCGTGCCGGATCACGTCGGGGCCCCAGAAGGTGTTGAGACCCGGTTCGACCGGCAGGTCCAGGGTGCCGCGGTAGAGCCAGCTCGTACCGCCGTCGGCTGAGCTGGCGGCGGCTACCCGGCCGCCGTGGCAGCGGCCGATCCTGGGCGCTCCGCCGATCCGGGTGTTGGCCCTGCGGTGGACGAACACGCACCACCAGGTTGACTCCGCGCTGTTCCAGACGAGCACGGGATCGGTGGCGCCGTCGTGGATCGGGTCGGTGATGAGGGTCATGGGGTGCCTGCCGGGTGGTTCGGGTCGGTGACGGGTGAGGGTTCCAGGGGGAAGTGGGTGACGGCGTAGGCGTGGCCGTGCTCGACCGCCGACTCCACCGCCTCGCGCAGGGAGCCGCGCAGGTTGTCGCGGACCGCGTCCTCGTTCCACGCCATCCCGTCCAGGCACCGGGTGGCGAACAGCAGGGCCACGCGTTCCAGGCGGCGCAGGCCGCGCAGGAGTTCCGCGGTGACCACCGGGCCCCAGGGGGTGACCTCGAGCTCGCCTGCCGCGCAGGCCAGGTGGACGGTGTGGGCGCCGCCTTCCAGCTGGAAGGAGACCTGCATGACCAGTTCCGGGATGACCGGGTTCACCTTGCCCGGCATGATCGAGGAGCCTGCTTGCATGGGCGGCAGCCGTACCTCCGCCATGCCGCCCACCGGGCCAGAGGACAGCAGCCGCAGGTCGCTCGCGACGCGGGCGAGCACCCGTCCGCCTCTGGCCATGGCGTCGGCGACGGAGGCCAGAGCCTCCAGCGAGGCGATGCCGTCGGACAGGTTCGCTGCGGGTTCGAGGGCGAGCCCGGTCTCCTCGGCCAGCCGTTCCAGGGCCGGCGCCGCGTAACCCGGCGGGGCGCCCAGGCCGGTGCCGATCGCGGTCGCGCCGAGCGGCACACCCCTCAGTTCACCGGCCGCCGACTCCAGCAGCCTGGCGGCCGACAGCACCGCGCTCGCCTGCCCGTCGTGGACAAGTCCGGCCGGTACGGGCACCGCGTCCTGCAGGCAGGTGCGTCCCAGCCTGTCCAGGGACCGGTACCGCGCGGCCTGCCTGCGCAGCGACTCGGCGACTACGCGCAGGGACCGCACGGTCGCCTGGGCGGTGGTCAGGACGGCGATGTTGAGCGCGGTGGGCATCACGTCGTTGGTCGACTGCGACCTGTTCACATGGTCATGCGGATCGACCCGCACATCTGGGGTGGTTGCTGGTGCCGTGGCGAGGAGTTCGGTGGCGCGGGTGGCCAGGACCTCGTTCATGTTCATGTTGGTCGAGGTGCCGCCGCCCCCCTGCACCACGTCGAGCGGGAAGTGCTCGTGCAGGTCGCCGGCGGCGACCTCCGCGGCCGCGGCCATGATGGCGTTTCCGATCTCCTCGGGCAGCACGCCGAGCTTGACGTTGGCCCATGCCGCCGCGCTCTTGACCTGCGCGAGCGCGGTCAGCAGGGCGGGGAACTGGCGCAGCGACTCGCCGCCGAGACGGAAGTTCTCGCTGGCCCGCGCCGTATGGATGCCGAACAGGTCGCTCGAGGAAAGTCTGATCTCGCCGAGGAGGTCATGTTCGACACGGTTCTGATCCATAGCATCACCCCTCACTTGAAAGGTTGCCTGGTAGGTAGACAGCCAGACTCCATGGGGAAAGAGAGCGTGTCAATCCCTAAATATGCAGACAACAGACACTCTTGACAGGATTTCGGGCGTGAGGCAACCTGCCAGGCAACCTGACCTGTTCGCCGAAGGAGTGCCTGTGACCTTCCAGACGTTCGAGCTTGAGAACTGGCAGTCCGACCACGAGCAGACCGTGCGCTTCAACCTCGCCGACTCGACCGTCGACCCCGTCACCGTGGCCGACCTCGTCGAGGACGGCGACGACCTTGAGCGGATCATGTCCGTGCCGCTCTACTACCCGGAGGTCAACGGCGAACGGTCCCTGCGCGGCCTCATCGCCGGTCTCCACGACGGCATCGGCACCGACGACGTGCTGGTCACCGTGGGCGCGTCCGAGGCCAACGCCGCGATCGTGGACGCGCTCTGCGAGCCGGGGGACCGCGTCGTGGTCATGGAACCCGGCTACCGCCAGGTCTGGGGCCTGGCCCGCAACCGCGGCTGCGACGTGGCCGCGTTCGAACTGCACGCCGACCGCGGCTGGGCGCCCGACCTGGAGCGACTCCGCCAGGTCGCCACCCCCGGCACCAGGCTCATCTACGTGTGCAACCCCAACAACCCGACCGGCTACATCCTCACAAAAGAGGAGATGGCGGAGATCGTGCGGATCGCCGAGGACTGCGGCGCCTGGCTCGTGGCCGACGAGGTCTACCGGGGCAGCGAACGCCTGACCGACGACGAGACGCCGTCGTTCGTCGGCATGACCGACAAGGTCATCGGGGTGGGCAGCCTGTCGAAGTCCTATGGCCTGTCCGGACTGCGCATCGGCTGGGCCGTATGCACCCATCCCGAACTCGCCGACCTGTGGCGCCGGCACGAGTACGTCGCGATCGCGACCGGCCGCCTCGACAACCTCCTCGCCGAGTGCGCGCTCAGGCCCGCGGCCAGGCGACGGCTGTTCGAGCGCAACCGCGCCTGCGTGCGCAGAGGCTACGACCTGTTCGCGGCATGGGCGAGGCGGCAGGACGGCAAGCTCACCGCGCTCCCGCCGATGGCCTCCGCGCTGGCGTTCGTCCGCTATGACAGCGACCTGTCGTCCGTCGAGGTCGGCGACCTGTTCCGGCGCGAGGCGAGCGTGCTGGTCGCGCCCGGCGTGTTCTTCGGCAGGGAAGGATGGTTCAGGATCAACATCGGCATGGACACCGGCTACCTGGCCGAGGCCCTCGACGCGCTCTCACCCGTCGTGGCCGCCCTGCCGCCCGCCTCAGGAAGGTGAAGACGTGGAACTGCTCCTGCTCGCGAACGAGTACTCCGTCTGCCGGCTGCCCGCCACCTCCGCCCCACCCCCGCCGCCGGTGGCGGCCGAGTTCTACACGCTGACGGTCACCGCCGAGGAGGTCTCGGTGGTGTGCCGCTCCGGTGCGGAGCCGCCCGGGGCGAAGGTGGAGAACGGCTTCAGTGCGCTGCGGGTGGCCGGCGCGCTGGACTTCTCGCTCGTCGGCATCCTGGCGTCGCTGACCGCGCCGCTGGCCGAGGTGCGGGTTTCGGTGTTCGCACTGTCCACGTTCGACACCGACTATCTGCTGGTACGCACCGCCGACCTGCCCGAGGCCAGGGCGGCGCTGGAAGCCCACGGCCACGTGATCGGCACCGGCGCCTGATCGCGCTCCGGCCTCGGCCGGCGGCTCAGGTGAGATCGGTGGGCGGCCTGCCGAACCAGCGGGTGAGGCGCTCGTCCAGGTCCTGCTGATCGTCGCCGATCCAGGCGACGTGCCCGTCGGGACGGAGCAGGACGCACGGGACATCCAGTTCCGCCGTGGGATCCGCGAGGTAGTCGACCCGGTCCGACCAGCCGCCGACGGTCAGGCGTTCGGTGCGGTCCAGTAGCAGGCCGCGGCCGCGATGCAGCAGGCCGTAAAGGCGGCCCTGTTTCACGTCGATGTCGCGCATGCGGCGGCCGAGCAGATCGGGGCCCTCGCCGAAGTCGTAGCGGATGCCGGTCGCGGTGATCTTCTCGATCAGACGGCGGTTCACCTCGTCGAAGTCCATCAGTTCGGTGAGCAGCCTGCGCACTGCCTGCGGGCCCGGTTCGGCGGACAGCAGTTCCGTCTGGGCGCGGGTGTTGTCCAGCACGGCCTCGGCGACCGGATGGCGTTCGGCGTGGTAGGTGTCCAGCAGTGATTCCGGCGCCCAGCCGCGGACCTGTGCGGCCAGCTTCCAGCCGAGGTTGAACGCGTCCTGAACGCCCAGGTTGAGGCCCTGACCGCCGATGGGCGGATGGATGTGCGCCGCATCGCCGGCCAGCAGCACCCGACCGGCCCGGTAGCGTTCGGCCAGCCGGGTGGCGTCTCCGAAACGGGACAGCCAGCGCGGAGAATGCACGCCGAAATCGGTGCCGGCGATGGCGCGCAGCCGCTGCTGGAAATCCTCGAGGGTGGGCGGTTCCGCGCGGTCACTGACTCCCGCGGCGGGAACCACCACGCTGTAGACCCCTTCGCCGAAGGGCCTGAGCCAGAATCGCTGATGGGTCCGGCTGATCTCGGCTACCTTGGCGGCGATCTCCTCCTGCGGCACGCCTGCTTTCATCTCACCCATGAGCGTGTCGGCCCGTGAGGGCTCGCCGGGGAAGCCGACGCCGAGCAGCTTGCGCACCGTACTGCGCGCGCCGTCACAGCCGACGAGATAGCGCGAACGCAGCCGTTCCCCGCCGGCCAGCTCGACGGTCACACCCTCGTCGTCCTGCTCGAACCCGGCCACCACGCAACCGCGCCGGACCTGTGCGCCCAGGCCGATCGCATGTTCCTCAAGCAGGTTCTCGATGACCGGCTGCGGGATGCCCAGCAGATAGGCGTACGCGGAATCCAGGCCCTTGGGCGCGGGTTTGGGGATGGCGGCGAAGATACCGCCGACCGGACGCTGTCTTCCATGCCGGAGCATGCGATCCAGCAGTCCGCGCATCGCCATCAGTTCGAGACTGCGGATATGCAGGCTGACTATGCGGACGTAAGACGTGGGTTCGGTTTCCTTCTCCAGAACGAGTACCCGTACGTCGTGCAACCGCAGTTCGGCGGCCAGCATCGCACCGGTCGGCCCGCAACCGGCGATGATGACGTCGTAGGCGATGACCTGCTGAGAGTGCATAGGTGTTGCCTTTCGGGAGTGCCTTGTTGGCGCGGCGCTCCCGGCGACACCTACGTCAATCGCCCGACCGTGACGGCAGGGGGGAGCACCCACATCGCTACAGCGTTCATGGGTCTCACCTCCTCGGGCGGCGTCACGATCAACAGCAAGCTACCGGCCCGGGGATGATCCCGTCCAACCCTTTTCCGGCGCCCCCAAGGGGGCGGCGATACTGGGGGTGTGAAGTACGTGTCCAGAGTGCCGCGACCGCCGCTGGACGGGCTGATCGACGACCTTTATTACCTGGAGGGTGCGTCGCCGTACGCCCGGCTGATGTTGCCGCCGATGCCGGCGGCGTTGCTCATCGTCAACCTCGGGGCGCCGTTCCGCATCCGCGCCGGCACCGAAATCGAGACGGCCGAATACGCGGACGGGTGCGTGGTCACGATGCCCACCCGCGCCTTCGAGTTCGGCTATCCGCCGGGGACCCGGTCGGTCGGCGTGCACTTCAAGCCGTGGGGGCCGGCGCCGTTCCTGCCGATGCCCGCGGCCGAGCTGTGTGACCGGCCGGTGACGTTGGAGCAGGTGTGGGGCCGCCCCGCCGTCGCCGAGTTGCGGGACCGGCTGGCGACGGCGGCCGGGCCGTACGAGATGCTGACGTTTCTTGAGGAGGAGCTGATGCGACGGCTGCGCGAGAGCGCCGGCCTGGGGCTGGTCCGCCATACGAGCGGCGTCATCGCGGCGGCCGGCGGGGCGGTGGCGATCGGCGACCTGAGCACGGCAGCCGGTGTCAGCAGCACACATCTGGCGCAGCGGTTCAAGGAGCTCATCGGCGTCACGCCGAAGCGGCTGGCCCGCACCTGGCGCTTCACCACCACCGTGTTCGCGATCGACCCCGCCGGACCGATCGACTGGGGCGAGCTCGCCGGTGGCGCGGGCTACTTCGACCAGGCCCACTTCGGCCACGAGTTCCGGGCGTTCACCGGGCTCACGCCGACCCGGTACGTCGAAGTCCGGCGGCGGTTCCTGCGCGAACATCCCGGCCACGTGCTGAACGGCTGGCCGCTGCCGGCCGATTGATTTCTTACAAGAGCGGCGGCTCACGACACGCTAATTTTGGGGGCACCCCAGAGCAGAGGAGAGCCCCGTGGGCAAGGTGGTCATGTACAGCTCGGTGTCGGTGGACGGTTTCGTCGCGGACGAGAATGACCAGCCCGGACCGCTGTTCGACTGGTTGACCAGCGGTGACGTCCCGCTGGACGAGAGCGGCGAGGTGAAGGTGTCGCAGACGTCCCACGACTACACCCGGCCGTACTGGGACCAGATCGGGGTGACGATCGTCGGCCGCCACGTCTTCGACATGACGGACGGCTGGGACGGGAAGCCTCCGGGCGGGATCGACCACGTGGTCGTCGTGACGCACCGGCCGGCGCCCGAGGGCTGGGACCCCGAGGCGCCGTTCCACTTCGTCGACGGCGTCGAGGCGGCCATGGCCAAGGCGCAGGAGCTCGCGGGTGAGCGTGTGGTCGAGGTCGCCGCCGGCGACGTCGGTGGCCAGGTGCTCGCCGCGGGCCTGATCGACGAGGTGCGCATGGACGTCGTACCCGTCGTGTTCGGGTCCGGCAAGCGCTACTTCGGGTCGGTCCACGCGCAGCACCTGCTGGAGGACCCTGACGTGGTGATTCAGGGCAACCGGGTGCTTCACCTGCGCTATCAGGTGCGCCGTTGAGCGGCTGCGTCATGTACGCGTCGTAGGCAGCACGGGCCTCCACATACTCCAGCGCTTTCGAGGGCGGCACGGCAGTTTCCGCCAGCGGGGCGGGCACGTCCACATCGATGCGCCAGGCCGCCGCCGAGCCGGCTCGCGACCGGCTGAGCTCCGGCCTGGGCGGGATCGATCAGGGCCAGCAACGCATCGGACGTGCCCTGAACGATCGCGTGCGGCGCATTGGCTGGAATGAGCGCCGCCGTGATGGCGTGCGCCCGGCCGTCGGCGCCGGCCAGGATCAGATCCTTCCCCATGAGGAACTGCACGGCGTGGTGGGCGTGCAGACCTCCAGCGCCGAGCATGCCGCCGTAATACAACCGGCCCGGCTTGATCGCCGCCCACCGGTCTGGAACCTGCGGCATGGCGCACCTTTCGAAGCTCAGGAGAAATCCAGGCAGGGCTGCTGAGGGATGGACCTGCCTTGAGTCGGCCCGCACCTGCGAGACCTGTCGCAGCCGCGCCGGCTGGTGCTCATTGGTGTCGCCCGTTTCGCTCTGGCGGAGCTACGCGGCAGGCGCGTCCGTTCGCCTTCGGCTGTGGTCGCGCCGCCGTAGGTGGGGCACAGCTGGGCCGCTTGCCCGGTCGCTGCGAGTAGCTGCTCGGCTGAGGTGAGCAGCTCCATCAGCTCGGGGCGGGTCCGCCGCCGTGATGTCGGCACTCACGCACGATCCACCATGCCAGGGGCACCCACACCCAGAACCCAGCGGCGAAGGACACCAGAAGCGATGAGAGTCTCGACGTTGCGGCTGCTGGCCGACGCCCGCCGCACCAAGAAAGGCGGTGAGCGGGCAGCTGCGGCCGGTCGACGGCAGTCTCGTCATCGGCCCGGTGGCCAAGCGCCGTTCATACCCCACATCCGGTATCACCCGGACAGTGCGCCCACGTCCGTCAGTAGTGGGTAGGACGCTGGCCAGTGAGGGGTTACGGCCCTTGTTCTTGCCGGCGGGAATGACCAGCTTGCGCGCGATCTCCGTCAGGTTCATTCCCGGCGCCGGCAATCAGGTATGCCAGGATCACTCAAAGGGACGGAGGGTGCGCCGTCGACGGCGGACCGATCCAGCACGTTCTCGATCTCTGATGCGGCGCCGTCGAGATACCTGGTCGTGAATGGTGCTTGGAGATGGTCAGGCGGACGGGGAGCCGATGATCTCGCTGCGATAGTGGAGGAGGTGCTGGCGCCATACGTCCGCCGCCTCTTCAGCTCGGCCGGCCGCGATGTGCTCGAACACCAGGCGGAACTCGGCCACATGCCCGCCTCGCGCACCCGGCGCGGACAGGGCGCGGCGGCGCAGCTCCGACCACAGCGGGCCGTCGAGGTGACGAAGCGCCTCCTCCAGGGACTTTTCGAGGATCGGGTTACGGGCCGCGCGGGCGATGGCGCGGTGTAGGGGCAGGTCGCTGACGTACGCGCCGGTCCGCGCGTATTCGTCCTCCAGCTCGGCCAGCGTTGACTCCAACGCGTCGAGGTCCTCGGGGTAACGCTTCTCGGCGGCCAGTGCCGCCAGGGCCGGTTCGATGGCCAGCCGGGCCTCGAACACCTGTGGCGGCAGCACCTCAACGCCCCAGGTGGCCACGACGGCGGACGATCCGGTGACGATCGTCCCCCTGCCCTTGTGCGACTTGGCCAGCCCGGCAAGCTCCAGCGCGGCCAGCGCTTCCCTGATGGTCGGGCGGCTGACGTCGAAGTTCTGTGCGAGCTCGCGTTCGGGCGGTAGCTTGTCGCCAGGCTTGAGGTGCCCGTCGCGGATGGCCACGACGAGCTGGTCGGCCACCTGCACCGCCGCGCTCTTCTTGACCACAGGGGTCACCTCGAACTTCGAGCCGCCCGTCGCCATCGCCTGGAACCCCTCGTCGTGTGGTCGCTGTTGTTTGATCGCCATCTTAGCGTGCGGCTAGGCAACCTGACACCTTCTTGACGAGCTGACCCTCCCGGCCGGTCCGATGCTGCGGGCCGGACGCACCCATTCGATGCTCGGCATCCCGGGGTCCGGGCCCTTGTGTGGCGGCGATCTGAGGCCTGGAGCGCCGCTCGGTGCGCGGCCAATCTCGGGTCCGCGCCGGACCGAAGGTTGCCTGGCCGCACTCGGTCGTGTGGCTGTGCACGTTGTGTGGCCAGGCAGGCAGGCCAACGCACCTGCTTGGCCCGCTACTGCTTGTGCCACGGTGCCGGGCCAAAGCCGGCCACGGGGTTGCGGCGCGGGGTGGTGGGTTGGGTGGTTGAAGCCGAGGGACCGAGCCGGGGCAGCAGGCGCATGTGTCGGAGCGTGGCACGGGGCGGGCCGGGACCGGTGGTGGCTTGGGCGCGAAGTCCGATCAGGATGTGGCGACGAGGCTCGGGTTGGGATGTGGGGGTTCTGGCTCAGGCCGGGTGCGCGGGCAGTTCGGGTGGGTGTGGGCGGGCAGGGCTGTTTGAGCAGGGCCTCAGCGGTCCAGGTTGGTGAGCATGGTGCGGGTGATGCGGTCGAGGGTGGCGGTGTCTTCGGGGGAGAGGGTGGTGGCCAGGCGGGCCAGGGTGGCGGCGTGTTCGGTGAGGGTTTCGTCGATGACGCGGCGGCCCTCCTCCGTGAGCGTGATGCGGAAGCTGCGCCGGTCGGCGGCGTCGAGGGTGCGCTCGACGAGGCCCGCGGCCTCCAGGCGGTCGAGGCGGTTCGTCATTCCGGCGCGCGACATCATCAGCACCGCCGCCAGTTCCGACGGGATCAGCGTGTACGGCGGGCCGGATCGCCGAAGCGCCGCCAGCACGTCGAACTCGCCCTGCCTCAGCCCGTGCCGCGCGAACACCTCCTCGACCGCCGCCTCGATCCGCCGCGTCACCCCGGCGAGCCGCCCGAACACCCCGATGGGCGAAAGATCCAGATCGGGCCGTTCCCGTTGCCACGCGGCGAGGATGCCGTCGAACACGTCCATGCCGCGCAGTTTATTCGAGGCCCGATAGTCGGAAGCCGAAGCGTTGAGAGACTTTGCGGCTTGTTCTGAGAGAGGGCCGGGCATGAACGTCCAGGGCGCTGCTGAGGCGAGGTTTGAAAGGGATGTGCCCGCGTGGGGCGTCCGGGCGAACGACGCCCCGCACAACGCGGCGGCCTGACGACAGCGATCACCCCGCCGCACGCGGGTACCCCGCACGCGCGTCCTTCTCCCGCAGTCCCGCCATCTCGGCCCGCGACAACACCGCCGTGAACACCCCGGGACCGCTGGCCGCCTGGGTGAGCCGGGTCCCGTCCGGATGCCAGGCGCCGCTGCCCCCGCACGACACCCACCCGGGCCCGCTCCCGGCGTGATTGGCCACCACGGCGAACATCCGATGATCCATCGCCCGTGCCCCGAAATGCAGATCGATCCGCCGCGTCTCCTCCAGGAGGTACAACGCCGAACCCGCATAAACCTCCGCACCCCGCCGAGCCGCGTCCTACGCATGTGCAGGCACACCGGCGTCGTAACAGATGGCCAGCCCGACCCGCCACCCGTCCACGTCGAGCAGCGCACCCGGCCCGGCGGCCCGGAACAGCTCCCGCTCACGTCCGTGCAGATGGCACTTCCCGTGCACGTGCACCCGCCCGTCGGGAGAGAACGCCAGCGACGCGAGCCACGGCGTCCCGTCGGGGTGCCGGTAGGCCGCACCGGCGACCGCCGTCAGCCCACCTTCCCGTACGGCCCCGCGCACGACCTCCAGCCGAGGGTCATCCTCACTCACCCAAGCGCCAGAATCGTGAAGAAGATCCAGGTCATAGCCGATGAGAGAGAGCTCGGGAAACATGATCAGGCTCGCACCGGACGCGGCGGCGCCCTTGATCGCGGCAGCGGCGTCACTGGCGTTGGCGGTCACGTCGCCGGGTACCGAGGAGGTCTGGGCGAGCGCGACGGTCAAGATCTCATAGGACACGCGGGCATCCTACTTGCCGCCTTGGAACGGTCCATAGGCGAGATTTCGTGATCCGTCCTACCCTCACCAGGTGACTCCAACGATGCCCCAGAACGAGACCACCGTCCCGGTCCTGCCGTGCGTGTCCCTCGACGAGACACTGGAGTTCTACCAGGCGCTCGGGTTCGAGGTCACCTACAAGATGACCAAGCCGTACCTGTACCTGGCACTGCGGTGGAGCAACGTCGAGCTCCACTTCGGCAAGCCGCCCGAGGGCATGGATCCGGCCAACGAGGACGGCGGCGGCTGCCTCGTGATGATCGACGCGGCGGCGCCGTACCACGCACATTTCAGCGCCGCGATGCGCGGCGCCTACGGAAAGGTGCTGGCGTCGGGACGGCCGCGCATCACCCGCTACCGCAAAGGCGCCACCCGCTTCACGCTCGTCGACCCGTCGGGCAACTCGATCATCTTCATCCAGCGTGACGAGCCCATGGAGCTGGAGTACGGCGGCGACAAGAGCCTGCCCCGCCTGGCCAAGGCGATCGACAACGCGCGCATCCTGCGGGAGTTCAAGAACGACGACCGGGCCGCCTTCCGCGCCCTGACCTCCGCCCTGCGTCGGCACGCCGACGACGCCCCGGCCGTGGACCGGGCGCTGGCCCTGGCCACGATGATCGAGCTGGCCATCGCCCTGGACGAGCGCCACAGGGTCGACGACCTGGTCATCGACCTGAAGGCGCTGTCGCTGACGCCGGAGGAGCAGGCCCGCGTCGCCGCCGAACTCCAGGAGGCCGACTCCCTGGACTCCTGGCTGGGCGATTAGAGGCGTGGTCGCACGCGGCTGTTGTGGAAGCTGGTGAACAGCCAGCCCTCGTCCGTCCGCACGGCCACGCGGGTCTGCTGGGACAGATCCTCGGTCCTGCACTGGGTGGCACCGTCGCGCAGGACGCAGTTGCCGACCGTGATCATGATGGCGGTGCCGGGGGCGGGGAAGCGGATGTGGGTGTGCTGGGCCTCTGACATGCGGGTGCCCTTCATGAAGCCGTCGAAGCCCTCCTGCATGCTGAGCGCGAGCGCCTCCCGGGTCTGGATCAGTTCGCCGTTGGCCGCTATGAAGTCGGCGTCGTGGGTGAAGGTGCGGGCGAAGGCCTGACCGTCGCCGTCGGCCCAGGCGGTCAGCTGCCGGCGTGCGAGGTCCTTGATCGCGTTCTCGTCGTCCATCGTCATGAACCCGACCTTGCCGGGTGGCGCTCTCAGATCGCTCTCAAACGGCTTCCGCCCACGCCTGCCGTACCTGATCGGTGATGTTCAGATCGTGGGCCAGGGCGAGGGCCTGGGTGCGGGCGGCGTCGGCCTCCTGGTGGTGGCCTGCCCTGGTGTGTTCGGCGGCGAGGTAGGCCAGGGCCATGGCCGCCTCCCAGCCGCCTCCGGCCTCGCGGAACGCTCGCGCCGCCGCGGCCAGGTGGTGGCGCATCGCGGGGGCCTCGCCGGCGCGGTCGTGCAGCATGGCCTCCACCACCGCGAGCCTGCCGCGCAGCCACGGATCGGGATGCGGCCGCCCGCGCACGAGGGCGGACAGGTCGCCGGTGGTCAGCGCGTGGATGATCGTGTCCTCCACCCGGCCGGTCGGGGGCGGGGCCGGGGGGAGGTCCGCGGCTCTGGCGGGTTGTTCACACAGGTGGGCGTGGAACAGGCACCAGGCCGTCGCGGCCGCTCGCGCGCCCTCCGGCGCCGGGCCCGGCACCAGCAGGGCGGCGCGCAGGCGCGTGGCGGTCTGGGCGTGATCGTCGTGCCCGGCCCAGAACGCCTCGAGTGCCAGCGCCAGGCGGAGCGCGGTGGCGGCGTCGCCGTGTTCGCGGGCGTGGTGGAAGGCCAGCAGCAGGTTGTCCCGGTCGGCGGCCAGGTCCGCCGTCCACCGCCGCTGTGCGGGGCCGCGGAGGTGCGGGGCGGCGCGTTCCGCCAGGTCGAGGAAGCAGGCGGCGTGCTCGCGCCGTGCCTGCTCCAGCTCGCCGCGCTCGTCCAGGCGCTCGCGGCCATAGGCGCGGATCGTGTCGAGCATCCGATAGCGGCCGGCGTGCGCGCCGATCAGCGAGCGGTCGGCCAGCTCGGTCAGCGTCTCCCCGGGCACGCCCAGCCGCGCGGCGCTCGGCTCGGAGAACGTCCCGGCGAACACCGCGAGCCTGGCCGCGTGCCGGCGCTGGGGTTCGTCGAGGAGGTTCCAGCTCCAGTCGACGACCGCGCGCAGCGTGCGGTGCCGTGGCGAGCCGGTACGGCTGCCGCCGACCAGCACCCCGAAGCGGTCGCCCAGGCGGGCGGCCAGCTGCTCCAGGCTCGCGTACCGCAACCGGGCGGCGGCCAGTTCGATCGCCAGTGGCAGCCCGTCGAGCTCCCGGCAGATGCCGGCGACCGTGGTCAGGTTGCCTGGCGACAGCGTGAAGTCGGGGTCGGCCTCCGCGGCCCGCTCGGCGAACAACCGTACGGCGGGCCCGGCCGCCGCGTCCTCGCCCGGCCCGGTAACGGGCAGGGGACGCACCGGCCACAGCGCCTCCCCGGCCAGGCCGAGCCGTTCCCGGCTGGTCGCCAGGACCGTCAGCCGGGGACAGCGCCCGAGCAGCTCACCCGCCAGCCGGGCGGCACCGTCGACCACGTGCTCACATCCGTCCAGCACGATCAGCGCGGGCGGGCCGGCGAACGCCTCGGCCAGGCGCGCGACCACGTCGCGCACCGGGTTCGGCGGCAGAGACTCGCGCAGCCCGGCGGCGGTCGCCACCGCCGCGGGCACGTCGTCGTCACCGGCCACGGCGCCCAGATCCGCCCACCACACGCCGCCGGGAAAGTCCGTGCGGAGGTCCCCGGCCACGGCGGCGGCCAGTCTCGACTTCCCCACCCCTCCGGGTCCGGCCAGCGTGACCAGCCGCGCGCCCGCCAGCCGTTCACCCACGCGGCGCCGGTCCTCCTCCCGTCCCACGATCGCGGTCAGCGGAGCCCGCAGGTTGCCGCGCGCCCGCACCTCCGCGGCGCCGGGCGAGCCCCGCAGCAACGCCGCGTGGATCGCCACCAGCTCGGGGCCGGGGTCGGCGCCGAGTTCGTCCGCCAGCCGTACCCGGAAGCGCTCGTAGGCGGCCAGTGCCTCGCTCGGCCGCAGGGCCGCGCGCAGCGCCCGCATCAGCAGCCCGTGCGCACGCTCGCGCACCGGGTGCGTGGCCGTGTGCTCCTCCAGCAGTGCCACCAGCCGGGACGGCTCCGCCCCTGCCACGAGCCCGGCCTCGATCCAGTCCTCCGTGGCCGTCAGCCGGGCCTCCCGCAGCCGCCGGGCCGCCGCGGCGACGAACGGGGAGTCGGCCACGTCGGCGAGCGCGTCACCCCGCCACAGCGCGAGCCCCTCACCGAGGAGCCTTTGCGAGGTCTGCGCCCGGCCCTCCCGCAGCGCCCGGCCGCCTTCGAGGGCGAGGCGCTCGAACAGGTGCGCGTCCACCGAGGACGCCTCGACGTTCAGCCGGTACCAGCCCTGCCCGGATTCCAGGCCGTCCGGCAGCGCGCCGCGCAACCGCCACACCAGCGACTGCAGCGCCCGCACGGGATGGTCCGGCAGCCTGCCCGGCCACACCGCCTCGGTCAGCGCGTCGACGGCCACCTGGCGGCCGGCGTCGAGCGCCAGCCGGGCCAGCAGCGTCCGTGGCCGTCCGGGCAGGGATACGGTCCCGGACAGGGTGGTCGGCCCGAGCAGCCCGATCCGGATGCCGGTCATCAGTAGGCGAGCGCCGCGGGGTCGCGTTCCGGTGCTCCGGAGGGCCACCACTCGCCCTCGCGCAGCGTGAACGGATACCAGCGGCCGTCCTTGCCCAGGCGCAACTGCAGGGAGCCCAGGGTCCAGCGGTTGCGGGCGGCCTGGACCGGGGGCAGTTCCTCACGCTGCCAGGCGGCCTCGGCCCTGGCCAGTTCCTGCCTGCCGGGGGTCCAGGCGTGTTCCAGCACCTCCAGGCCGGACGGCCCGCCGTACTGCCAGGCGAGGACCGCGGGCGCGTCGCCGATGTCCAGGTCGTGCTCGGCGGCCAGCCGTACGCGGTCCTGGCGTTCGGTGAGGACGGCGGGGCTGCCGCCCGACAGCAGCTCGCGCGCCCGCGCGGACGCCGCGGCGGCCAGGACCTTCAGGGCCGCGACGTCCACGCCCGCGGCCGCCTCCAGCTCCAGTGGGACGTACTCCACCGCGACGGGCGGCGGCGCGGGCAGCGGCGGGACGCCGAGCGAGAACGCCGCCAATGCCGATATGCCCGTCGCGGCGGGCGTGGGGGCGTCGCGCAGCTGAAGGGCCTCCAGCAGTTCGGTACGGCCCCGCCCCCGCAGCAGAAGCAGCATGAACGGATCGCCGTCCAGCAGCCAGGACGTCTGGTAGCACAGGGCGGCCGCGTGCTTGCACGGATGACCCCAGTCGGGGCAGTCGCACTCGGGCTCCAGGTCGCCGACCGTCGGCAGCAGCGGGACGGCGGCGTCTTCGGCCGCTTCGACCAGGGCGTGCGGCACCTCCCCGTCCAGGAGCGCGGCGATGTGCCCGGACTGGGCGGCCACCTGGTCGAGGAAACGTTCCCATTCGGCGTCGGTGAGCTGGGCGACGCGTACGACGGTGTCGTACTCGCCCTCGGTCGTGGCCGCCAGCCGTCCGGGCGAGACGGCGATGGGCCCGACCTGCCCGGTCTTGGCGTAGGCGCGGCCCTTGCGCAGGAGTGTGTGGTCCAGGGAGGTGTCCTCCATGGCCTTGACCCACGCCAGGCCCCACCAGGAGGTGGCGAAACGGGCCCCGGCGCGTTGCGGCGGGAAGGCGGGGAAGCCCTTGACGGCGGTCATCTCAGCTCCACCAGGGTCGCGAGTTCGGCGTCGGTGAGTTCGGTGAGGGCGGCCTCGCCGCCGGCCAGCACGGCCTCGGCCAGCGAGCGCTTGGCGGCGAGCATCTCGGCGATGCGGTCCTCGATGGTGCCTTCGGTGATCAGCCGGTGGACCTGGACGGGCCGGGTCTGGCCGATGCGGTAGGCACGGTCGGTGGCCTGGTCCTCCACGGCCGGGTTCCACCAGCGGTCGAAGTGGATGACGTGGTCGGCGCGGGTGAGGTTGAGCCCGGTTCCGGCGGCCTTGAGCGACAGCAGGAAGACCGGGACCTCGCCGTCCTGGAAGCGCCGGACCATCTCCTCGCGCTTGGGCACCGGGGTGCCGCCGTGCAGGAGCTGGGTGGCGACGCCCCGTCCGGCCAGGTGCTTCTCCAGCAGCCTGGCCATGGCCACGTACTGGGTGAAGACCAGCACGGCGCCGTCCTCGGCGGTGATGGTGTCGAGCAGCTCGTCGAGGAGTTCCAGCTTGCCCGAGCGGCCGGTGAGCTGGGGCGCCGCCTCGTGCAGGTACTGGGCGGGGTGGTTGCAGATCTGCTTGAGCCCGGTCAGGAGCTTGACGATCAGCCCGCGCCTGGCCATGCCCTCGGCGGACGCGATCTGCGCCATGATCTCGCGCACGACCGCCTCGTAGAGCGCGGCCTGCTCGGTGGTGAGCGGCACGGGCCGGTCGGTCTCGGTCTTGGGCGGCAGCTCGGGCGCGATGCCGGGATCGGACTTACGGCGCCGCAGCAGGAACGGCCCGACCAGCCTGGCCAGCCGCTCGGCCGCCACGGAGTCGCCGGACTCGACCGGCTTCGCCCAGCGGGCGCGGAAGCGGGCCAGCGAGCCCAGCAGGCCCGGCGTGGTCCAGTCGAGGATCGCCCACAGCTCGGACAGGTTGTTCTCGACCGGGGTGCCGGTCAGCGCGACGCGGGCCGCGGCGGGGATGTCGCGCAGCGCCTTGGCGGTGCTGGAGGCGGGATTCTTGACATGCTGGGCCTCGTCGGCGACGAGAAGGTCCCACGGATGGGCGGCCAGCTTCTCGGCATCCAACCGCATCGTCCCGTAAGTCGTGAGAACAAAGCCTTCGTCCGACAAATCGCGATTTGTCCCGTGATAGCGGCGCACCTGGACCCCCGGCGCGAACCGGGTGATCTCCCGCTCCCAGTTGCCCAGCAACGAGGCAGGGCAGACCACCAGCGTGGGACCACCGCCCCGGTGCAGGTGGAGAGCGATCAGCGTGATCGTCTTGCCCAGGCCCATGTCGTCGGCCAGGCACGCGCCCAGGCCCAGCGAGGTCATCCTGGCCAGCCAGCGCAGGCCGCGGAGCTGGTAGTCGCGCAGCGTCGCGGCCAGCCCGGACGGCACGCCGATCTCCTCGGGCTCGGCCAGCCGGTCACGCAGCTCCAGCAGCCAGGCGCTCGGCTCGACCTCGACCTGCTCGCCGTCGACCTCCACCGTGCCGGTCAGCGCGGCGCCCAGGGCGTCGATGCCGCTCAGCGGCTTGAGCTCGCGCTGGCGGGCCTTGAGCGCGACGTCGGGGTCGATGAGCACCCATTGGTCGCGCAGGCGGACGACCGGGCGGTGCGCCTCGGCGAGCTGGTCCATCTCGGCCGCCGTCAGCCGCTGCCCGCCCAGCGCGAGCTGCCAGTTGAAGCTGGTCAGCTGGGCGCCGCCCAGGTAGGACGGCAGGTCGGAGGGCGCCTGCTCGCTCTCGCCGAGCACGGCGCGGGCACTGAGCCCGCGCACCATCGACCTGGGCCAGTGCACGTCCACGCCGGCGCCGGTCAGCCGGGTGGACGCGCCGGCCAGCAGTTCCTCGACGTCGCCGTCGGTCAGGGTGAGCTCGTCGGGGACGGCGCTCTCCAGCAGGCGTTCCAGCCGGGTCCAGGCCTTGGCGGCGCGGCGCACGGCGATGATCGTCTCGATCCTGGCGCGGGCGCCGAAGCCGGGGTCCTCGCCGGCCCACAGGTCGGCCGCGTCGACGACGAGTGAGGGGTCGGCCAGGCTGTGGAGCTGGACCACGGCGCGAAACTCCGATCCGGCCGGGTCGTCGCACTCCAGGCGCAGCGACAGCCGTACCCCGGAGTCGAGACCCGCGGCGACCTCCTCCGCCCACGGGCGCAACTGCGGCACCTTCACCGGGCGCATCGCCGCGAACGTGGAGGTTCCCGTCGCGCGCACCGCGCCGGGCGAGCGCGGCATCGCGTCGGCGACCGCGTCGAGAAAGGCCCGCACGTGGCTGTCCGCGTCGGGCAGCACCGGCCCGTCAGGGCCTTCCTCCAGCGGTACGGCTCGCGCCGCGGCGGGCATGGCGTCGGCCAGTTCCCTGATCCTGGCCACGTCGGCGGCGTCGAACGGCCCCGCCCGCCACGCGTCGTGGTCGCCGGCCGACACCCCGGGCAGAATCCGCCCTCTGGTCACCAGCTGGAGCGCCACCAGCGCCGCGGCGCCCCAGAAGCGGGCGGCCGGGTGCGCCTCGTGGTCGGTCCTGGCCCTGGCGAGCACGGCGACCGCCTCCGAGACGGGAATTCTGCGCACCGGAACCCGGCGGGTACGCACCGCGCCGCCCTCCTGCTCGGCCACCGTGACGCCGTCCTCGCCGTCGGGGGCGAGGAAGGCCATCGTCCCTGCTCGTGGTGGATCACCGGGCTCGAAGACGACGGCATGCCGTACCAAGGAAGTCACAGCCGTACAGTGTACGGTACATGAACCTGTGGTTTACCCCACCACGATTCGGGAGTAGGCCTCATTCTCGCTTTACCCGGATCTTGCCTAGCCTTCATGACATGACGGACTGGGTGGTTGACCTCATGGAGACCCTGGGCGCGCCAGGGGCGGGCCTCGCGATCGCGCTGGAGAACCTTTTTCCCCCGCTGCCAAGTGAGGTGATCCTGCCACTGTCCGGTTTCACCGCCAGCCGAGGTGAGATGGATCTCATCGACGCACTGGTGTGGACGACGCTGGGCTCGGTGGTGGGGGCGCTGGCGCTGTACTGGGTGGGCGCCATGCTGGGCCGCGAACGCACGCTGCGCCTGGCGGGCAAGCTGCCGCTGGTGAAGATCTCCGACATCGAGAAGACCGAGGCCTGGTTCCAGAAGCACGGCAAGAAGACGGTCTTCTTCGGGCGGATGATCCCCATCTTCCGCAGCCTCATCTCGGTCCCGGCCGGTGTGGAGCGGATGCCGCTGCCCACCTTCACCCTGCTCACGCTGGCAGGCAGCGCGATCTGGAACTCCATCTTCGTGCTCGCCGGCTACTACCTGGGGGAGAGCTGGCACCTGGTCGAGGCGTACGTGGGCATCGGGAGCAAGGTGGTGCTCGGCCTCGCGGTGCTCGCCGTCCTGGTCTTCATCGGCATGCGGCTCAGCGAACGGCGAAAGGGCAAGCATGGAGCGCGCCGCTGACGCGCTGCGCCTGCTCTGGGAGATCGCGCTCGGCGCCCTCACCGCGGTGGCCGAGCTCGTCTTCCTGATCGTCGCCGCGCCGGTCCACGCCCTCCGGAAGGCGGGCGGGGCCACCTCGCCCACCGCGCTGGACCGGGCGGCGCTGTGGCTCGCGCGGACCGAGGCCCGGCGGCTGCGGGTGCCGGTGGACGAACTCGCCGACGCCGGGCGGGCCATGGCCTACCTGGCGGCGCGGGTGCCGCTCGGCCTGCTCGGCGGCCTCGTCCTGTCGCTGCTGGAACTCGGAATCGCGGCCGGAACCCGCGCGAGCTGGGCGTGGATGCACAACGAGCCGTACGACGGGATGATGCCCACGGTCCCGCTGCTGCTCTACCTCGGCCTCATCGGCATCGTCCTGCTTTTCCTCGATATTTCAGGACTTGTGGGCGTACGCGTGGTCGAGCGCCGCCTGGCCCGCAGAATGCTCGCCCCCGACCCCACCGCCGCGCTCATCCGGCGCATCGAGCAACTGGCCGAGACCAGGGCCGGCATCGTGGCCGCCGTCGACGCCGAGCGGCGCAGGATCGAGCGCGACCTGCACGACGGGCTGCAGCAACGCCTGGTCGCGCTGTCCATGCTCATCGGCCGTGCCCGCCGGGGCGGCAAGACCGAACTGATGGTCCAGGCGCACGAGGACGCGCAACGGGCGCTGGCCGAACTCCGCGAGGTCGCCTGGCGCGTCTACCCCAGCGGGCTGGACACCCTCGGCCTGGCCGAGGCGCTGGCCGGGGTCGCCGAACGCTCGAGCGTCCCCGTGCACATCCGCTGCGACCTGGCCGTGCGCCCGCCGATGGCCGTCGAGACCGCCGCCTACTTCGTGGTCTCGGAAACGGTGACGAACGCCGCCAAGCACGCCGCGGCCACCGGCGTGAGCGTGGAGATCCGGCAGGACGGGACAATGGTCGTCGTGCGTATCGAAGACGACGGATGCGGCGGAGCCGTACCCACGGGCGGGGGACTGTCCGGGCTGGCCCGGCGGGTGGCCGCGATCGACGGCAGGCTCCTCGTGGACAGCCCGGCCGGCGGCCCCACCGTGATCACCGCGGAGCTGCCATGCGGGTGATCCTGGCCGAGGACTCGACGCTGCTGCGCGAGGGCCTCGTACGGCTGCTGCACGAGGAAGGCCACGAGGTGCCCGCGGCCGTCGGCGACGGGCAGGCGCTCATCGAGGCCGTCGAGGCGCACGAGCCGGAGATCGTCGTCGTGGACGTGCGCATGCCGCCCACCCACACCGACGAGGGCCTGCGCGCGGCGCTGGAGATCCGGCGCCGATGGCCGTCGGTCAAGGTGCTGGTCCTGTCGCAGTACGTGGAGAAGAAGTACGCCACCGAGCTCATGACCGGCAGCGTCGACGGCGTCGGTTACCTGCTGAAGGACCGGGTGGCGCAGGTGGCCGACTTCCTCGACGCGCTGGAACGGGTGGGGGAGGGCGGCGCCGCCTTCGACCCGGAGGTGGTCCGCCAGCTTCTGGCCCGCACCAGCCACACCGACCCGCTCTCGCGCCTGACCGCGCGCGAGCGGCAGGTGCTGGAGCACATGGCCCAGGGGCTGACCAACGCCTCGATCGCCCAGGCGCTGCACGTCTCGCAGAGCGCGGTGGAAAAGCACGTCAACGCCGTCTTCGACAAGCTCGGCCTCTCCCACACCACCGGTTACAGCCGGCGCGTGCTGGCCGTACTCAGCTATCTGCAGTCGTGACGGGCAGGCTCGCCCGCACCTCGTAGCCGCCGCCGGGCAGCGGACCGGCCTCGACGCTGCCCCCGGCCCTGGCCAGGCGTTCCGACAGGCCGCGCAGGCCGCCGCCCGGCGGCCGGTCCCGATGCTTGGGCGCGCCGTCGTCGCGGACCGTGAGCGCGGCGCCGGCCACCTCGAAGACCGCGTGGGCGGCCGTGCTGTGGCGCAGGATGTTCGTGGCCGCCTCGCGGGCCACCCACGACAGCAGCGCCTCGGCCTGCGCGGAGCGCGTCGCGCCGTCGCGGCGCACGACCACCTCCACGCCCGCCGCCTCCAGCGCCTCGCGGACGCGTTCCAGCTCCACCGCCAGGCTGACCTCGCGGTAGCCGGTCACCGCCTCGCGTACCTCGGTCAGCGCCTGCCTGCCCACCGACTCGATGTCGGACGCCTGCCGCGCCGCCTGCTCGGGATCGCGTACGGCCAGCCGCCGCACCGCCTCCGCCTTCACCACGATCACCGAGAGCGTGTGGCCGAGCAGGTCGTGCAGATCCCGGGAGAAGCGCAATCGTTCCTCGGCCACCGCCGCCTCGGCCAGCCGTTCCCGGGTGCGGTTCAGCTCGGCGATCACGACGTGCAGCCGCAAAAACGCCGCCATCACCACGCCCGTGCTGAACGACCCCCAGGCGAAGCCCATGATCGGCCCGATCCCCTCGCCGCCGCGCCACACCGCGAACGCGGTCACGGCCGCCAGCGCGCCCAGCGCGAGCTGTACGGCCCGGCCCTGAAGCACCAGCGCGCAGGCCAGCGCGAGCAACGGGAACAGGTAGAACCAGCCGTTCGCGTAGACCAGCGCCATGCCCGTCACCACGGCCGCCATCGCCGCCACCACCCAGCGGGCGGCGGCGACCGGCAGCGGGGACAGGATCAGCATCGCGTACAGGCCGAGCGTGAGCGCCAGCCCCGCCCAGGCCGGCCACACCGGCTGGTAGACCCCGGCCAGACAGTCCCAGAGCACGCCCACGCCCAGCAGGCCGAAGCCGAGGAAGCCCTTGAGTCCGGGCCGGGCGTGGCCGGGGCGATCACCTTGCATCCGTCCACCGTAGGCTGGGTTGATGAGCCTCAGGTACGCCGCCGTGGCCGTCGAGCTGGACGCACCGGCCGAGGACGTCTTCGCCCTCATCACCGACTGGCCCCGCCACCACGAGTGGATGTTCATGACCGACGCCTGGCAGGCCGGGCCTGACATGATCGAGGCTTACACCGGGATCAGGCCGTTCGGCTTCCTCGACACGATGACGATCACCCACTGGGAGCCGCCGCGCCGGGTGCGGGTGGAGCACACCGGCGCGATCGTGCGCGGGGAGGGCGCCTTCCGGGTACGGCCGCTCGGCCCGCGGTGGTGCCGGGTGGTGTGGGCCGAGCGGGTCGAGGTGCCCCGGTGGGCGCTGCCGGGCTGGCCGGTGGTGCACGCGGCGACCGTGTTGCTGGCCCGGCGGTCGCTGCTCAGGCTGGGGGAACTCGCTCAGCGCTGAGGCGCGTCCTGTTCGTCGTTCGGCAGCGCTTCGTCGTTGAAGGGCGGCTCGTCGTCGTTGGGTGGCGCCTCTTCGTCGCTCGGGGGCTCGTCTTCGCTGGGTGGCGGCTCGCCGCCGCCGAAGCGGGCGGTGTTGAGCGGCGTGAACGGCGTCTGCGGCACGCCCTTCAGCGCGTCCGTCATCGTCTCCTGCCAGATCGGCCCGGCGATCGTGGCCCCGGCCACCAGGCCGTAGTACCGGCCGCCGATCGTGACGCCGGTCAGCTTGTAGCGCTGCGCGCCGCGCAGGTCGCCGATGCTGACCGCGGCCGCCAGATCCGGGGTGAACCCGGCGAACCAGGCCGCCGCGTAGTCGTCGGTCGTGCCCGTCTTGCCCGCGGCCGGACGTCCGATGCCGCCCACCCCGCGCATCGTGCCCTTGGTGAACACCCCCGACAGCACGTGCGCGGTCGCGTCGGCCACCTCGGGGTCGATCGCCTGGCGGCATTCCGGCTCGTAGGCGGTCTTCTTGCCGTCGCGGTCGGTGATCGCGGTGATGGCCATCGGCGCGCAGTACCTGCCCCGGGCGCCCAGCGCCGCGTACGAGGCGGCCACCGTCACCGGGTCGCTCTCGTTGATCCCGAGCGTGAACGTCTGGTACTCGCCCAGCGGCTTGCCGTCGGCCCGCTTGCTGCCGAGCGCCTTGGCGGTCTTGACCGTCTCGCAGAGCCCGACCCGCTGCTCCAGCTCCAGGAAGAACGTGTTGACCGAGCCCCAGGTCCCGGTCTGCAGCGTCTTGTACCCGCCGGAGCCCTCGTCGTTGGTGACGGTGTGCGTGGGGTCGCCGACGTTGCCGCCCTTGCAGTTCTTGAACGTGGAGTAGCCGGGGGCGCGGTATCCGGCTCCCACGGTCATCCCGTCGTTGACCCGCATGCCCTGCTGCAGCGCCGTGACCAGTGTGAACGTCTTGTACGTCGAGCCGGGCTGGAAGCCGGTCCCGCCGCCGTGGGCGACGTCGGCCACCAGGTTGTAGGACATCTGGTTCTTGCCGCTGCCGTACTCGCGGCTGGCCGCCATCGCCTTGATCTTGCCGGTGCCCGGCTGGACGAGCGCCTCGGCGGCCACGGGGTTGTCGGTGGCGTACACCCGCTTCTTGATCGCGCGGTCGGCCGCGGCCTGCATGCGGCGGTCGAGCGTGGTGCGGATCGTCAGCCCGCCGCGCTCCAGGAAGTGCTTGCGGGCGGTCCTGGTCTTGCCGAAGGAGGGGTCGTTGAGGATCTCGTTGCGCGCGTACAGGCAGAAATAGGCGTACGGGCTGGACTCACAGCCGCCGGGCAGCGGCACGCCCTTGTAACCGAGCTTCTTGGCCTTGGCGGCCTCCGCGTCCTCCTTGGAGATCCTGCCGAGCCCGGCCATCCGGTCCAGGACGACGTTCCTGCGCTCCAGCAGCCGCGCGCGGTGGGCCTTGCTGACCGAGGGGTCGGTGTTGCTGGGCGACTGTACGGCTCCCGCCAGCGTGGCCGCCTGCCCGAGCGTGAGCTTGGCCGCCGGGACGCCGAAGAACCGTTTGGCGGCGGCTTCGACGCCGTTGGCACCGGCGCCGAAGTACGCGATGTTCAGATATTTCTCGAGGATCTGGTCTTTGGTGTACTTCTGCTCCACGGACATGGCGTAGCGGAGCTCGTTGAGCTTGCGGGCGTAGCTGGTCTCCAGGGCCTTGGCCTTCTCCTCCTTGGTCCGGGCCTGGGTCAGGAGCACCTGCTTGACGTACTGCTGGGTGATCGTGGAGCCGCCCTCGCTGACCCCGCCCGCCGACAGGTTCTTGGCCAGCGCCCTGGCCATGCCCTGGAAGTCGATCGGGCCGTGCTCGTAGAAGCGGAAGTCCTCGATCGCGATGATCGCCGTCTTCATCGTCTCGGCCACGTCGGCCAGAGGGACGATCTCGCGGTACACCTCATAGAACTGCGCGATGGGCTTGCCGGCGGCGTCCAGAAGCGTGGACTTCTCCGCCAGCGGCGGCTCCTTGAGCTCCACCGGTTGCAGTTCGCCGGTAGCCGCCATGATCGCCATACCCGCGCCCCCGACGGGCAGCGCCCCCATCCCCGCCGCGACGACTCCGGCCGCCAGTCCCACCCCCGCCAGCTGCGCGACGCTCCGACCAGCCCGCTTCCCCACCCCGTGCCCCCGTTCCCCGAAATTTCGCATCAAATAAGACCAGATCGGGCAGGGACATGTCCAAGACCGATATCCGCCATCCGGCGATGATGAAACGGCTATCGTCGCAGGTCTTTTAGCCCTTCCCGATGCCTCGATGGAACCTTGGCCCGCGAATGCCGGCAGGTTACCCAGCCCCACGAGACCCACCAACCCGCCCCTGTCGGATTACCCAGCACCCGCCTCTGCCAGGCCGCCCGGAACGCGGTTGGCGTGACGGCTGTCCGGCAGACAGGTTGTCAGGCTGCCTGGTTGGCGGATTGCTGAGAGGCAGTTGCCCGGCAGGCGGCTTCGAGGCGGGGCTGTTGGGTCTCCCGGGCGCGTGGTTGTCTCGGCAGAAGCGCTGTCAGGCCATCCCGGTGGTGGTTGCCAGGTTGCCTGGGAGGTCGGTTCGGCCTGTCGATTGCCGGGCCGTTCGCCCATCGGACAGGATGCGAGGATGCGCTTTTCGATCAACATCCCGAACTTCGGGGAGTTCGCCGACGCCAGGAACGTGGCCAAGGTCGCCGCGGCCGCGGAAGAATCCGGCTGGGACGCGTTGTTCGTCTGGGACCACGTGGTACACCGCAAGCAACGCACCCCCTTCGGCGACCCCTGGATGTTGTTGACCGCCGCCGCGCTGGCCACCACCCGTCTCCGGCTGGGCACGCTGGTCACCCCGGTGGCCAGGCGCCGCCCCCAGCAACTCGCCCGCCAGGTCGCCACCCTCGACTCCCTCAGCGGCGGCCGGGTCATCTTCGGCGCGGGCCTGGGCGCGCCGATCGAGGAGGAGTACGGCGCGTTCGGAGAGAGCACCGACCCGATCGAACTGGCCGCGCGCCTGGATGAGGGCCTCGACCTGATGGCGCGCTACTGGAGCGGCGAGCCGGTCACCCACAAGGGCCGCTTCTTCGAGGCCCATGACGTGGCGCTGCTACCGGCCACCGTTCAGCAGCCACGCCCGCCCGTGTGGGTGGCCGGATACTGGCCGAACCGCCGCCCCATGCGCCGCGCGGCCCGCTGGGACGGCGCGGTCCCGCTGTTCGAGTCCGCCAGGCACGGACAACCCCCACACGTGGAGGAGGTACGCGACCTGATCGCCTTCACCCGCGAAGAACGCGCCCGCCTGGACCGGACCGACCCCTTCGACATCGTCGCCGGCGGCGTCACCCCCACGGACCCCGCGCAGGCACGGGCCATCATCGCGCCCCTGATCGAGGAGGGCGTCACCTGGTGGGACGAACGCCAGCACATCGGCGGCGACACCCTGGACAAGCTGGTCCCAGTCCTGCGCCGCATCGAACACGGCCCACCGGCCACCTGAAAAGAGACGGCAACCTCGCACAGCCGGTCGATGAGAGAGGCCACCAACCCCGTTGCGGCCGGCAGGAAAGGCGCGGACCCCTCGCGGCCGGGTAGGCGCCGAACCTTTCGTGGCCGGGCGGTGTAGGGCTGGTGTGAGGACGACGCGACGTGAACTGCTGGCCGGGGCGCTCGCCCTGGCCACCCTGCCCGCCCTGTCCGCCTGCGCCGGAACCCAGGCGGAACCAGCAGCCGCCAGACCCGCGAGCCCGCCGCCCACCCGGCCGGTCGGACTCGCGGGGACGCTGTATGCCAGGACCGCGTCCGGGCTGGTCGCGGTGGACCTGGCCACCGGCAAGCAGATCCGCGAGTACGGCGAGGCCGTACCGGATGCCGGATGGAAGCGACTGCACCAGCTGAAGGACGGGCGCCTGCGCGTGCTCGACCTCCCGAGCGGCAAGGTACGGCGCGAAACGCCCGTCAGCGGCGCGCAGGTCAAGGCCGTGTCCCGCTCGGGAGAGCTCGTCGCCGCCGGCTCCACTCCCTCCGCCACGCCGCCCTGCGGTGACAACCGCCCCTTGCCTGCCCGGATTGGCCAACGGGGGAGACCTCACCTCGGCGTAGCGGCGGGCGGCTCCGGGCTGCTACACCATGCCACCCGAGAACCCGCGCAATCCTGATCCGCACCGCCGAGGAGCGCGATCCACCCGGCGGTCCCGAGTTCGAGGCCGCTGTCCAAGGTCAGGACGGAACCGGCCGCAGCGGTTGACGTATGCCCTGGACCGCGGCATCAGAGGTCGGCGTGTGCGCGGGTCTGACAGCGATCTGTGCGGGATCTGCCAGGGCCGCCGAGCACGCTGGCGGTCATGAACGCATTCGAAGCAGAAGGGCTGGTCAAACGCTTCGGCACGACCACCGCCCTGGCCGGAATAGACCTGGCCGCCCGCCAGGGCAGCGTGCTGGCGGTGCTCGGTCCCAACGGCGCGGGCAAGACCACGCACGGAATGTGACCTATTTGTGCCTTTGGGGGTGTCGGTTCGGGTTCGCTGGGGTTGGGTCATGTCTGTGTGTGTTTCCGGCTCGGTGGGCGGGTGGCAGGGGTGCGGCTACGGGCCGGGCTTGCTCGGGGGACGTGGGAGGGGTTGGCGGATCGTTGCGGTGGTGCTGGCCGGTGGGGCAAGATCAGAATTGTGGGGCCATACGCTGTATAGCAAGGAGGGGGGCTTGCACCCCGGACCGGTACCACCCTCCTGGCCCCACGATTGTGATCTTGGAGGGGTCCCCGCCGGACGGCTCCGAAACGATCCGGCAACGCCTCTGCAGTAGGTGTGCTACGGGCCTGCTGTTCCGGTCTGGTGGGTGTGCTGTTGGTGCCGGACGTGAGCGTGCGGGCCGTCTGAATGGCCGTAGGCCACCCCGTTGGGGCGAGCCTTTAGCGAGTTCAGCCGGCGCGGACGCGACCCCATTGACCTGGGCAGTCATTAGTACGGGCAGGGCGAGCGGCGGCAGGCGAGGTTTGGCAATGCTTCTCCTGGTTCAACGTGCGGCTAATCAGGGAAACCATCCGTAAAGGGCTAGTTCGGTTAGCCTGAAGGCGTCACGGTCCCTTTAGGAAGGCGGCACGTCATGTCGGCTGACGAATCAATGGGTAACCGGTTGAGAGACAAGAGACGCCTAAAGGGGTGGACTCAGGAGGATCTGGCGCACGCGGCGAATCTCAGCGTGCCCGTGGTAAAGAAGATCGAACAAGGTGGGAGTGCGCGCCTCGAAACACTCCATCAGCTTGCGCGTGCTCTAGGTGTTGTGACGCTTACCTTCGTCACTCCACGTTCCCCTGAACCGCGTGACGAAGATCATGACGCGGCTGTACTGGCAGAAATTCGAGCGGCGATCAATCCTCCGATCGGACTCCAGGGAACGCCTCTCTACGGTGGAGCTGATGACGATCTGGACTTGACGCGGCTCGATCAGGCAGTGGGGGCGATGACTCGCGCCTACCAAACGGATCGGTACGACGCCCTGGCGGAGATCCTTCCGGCGCTGGTCCGTTCGGCTCATCATCACGTTAACGGGCTCCCTGAGCGGGTGCGTTCGGATGCGTTGCGGACGCGGGCGAACATCGTGGGGCTTACCGGGCGCTACCTGATTCAGATTCGGGCCCATGACCTGGCGCTTACCGCGCTTCACGCTTCCTTGCGTGATGCTCTGGAGATCGACGACAAGCCGCTTGCAGCGGCAGCTATCAGCGGGCAGGCCCATGCGATGCTTCGACAAGGGCGGTTCGCGGAGGTTGAGCGACTGTGCTCGGATGCAGCGGACTCGCTCGAACCTCGGGTGTCGTCTGCGTCGGCTGATCAACTCGCGGCTTGGGGCTGGATGCTCCTGAGGGCTAGTGCGGCGGCAGCTCGTAACAACCGGCCTCAGGAAGCTCGGGAGTATCACGGGATGGCGGCTGCGGCGGCCGGGCCTCTCCAGAGAGAACACTGGACAGTAGACGCGAAGACGTTCGGGCCTCTCACTGTGCAGATGAAGCAGGCAGAGAACGCGCTGGTCGGCGGTGATCCGGGGGCTGCGCTCGAAATATCGGCAGGTCTACGGCGAAGCAGTGACATGACGGATGAGGAATGGGACCGCCACATGCTTGATGTGGCGCGAGCGCACAGTCAGACAAATGGTGCAGACCAGGCAGTAGGTGTATTGCTTGATCTACGTTCCAGTAGTCCTCATTGGCTGCGATATCAGCAGATGGCTCGCGATACGTTCCGTGACGTCATAGATTCCAGCTCGCGAGTACTCACAGATGATCAACGGTCGCTAGCTGACTACCTGGGAATTTACGAGTAAGGGCTACGTAGCATAGCCCCTCAGAAGCGCAGTACAGCGAAAGGGCTGTGCTGCGCTTCTGTTGTGTCTGGCCAATCGTTCTTACATTCACCAGTAAGTGTTCTCCGGGAGGTGAAATAAAGTGCGACCGGAGCGGCAGAGAGCGGAAACGCTCCACGGTCCATGGCCAAGCACACTCGAAGAACTACAAGCAACGCATGCTGGCCAGTGGGAGATCTGGCGGGAAGTTCTCGATGATCGGAGCCACGGCGACTGGTGCGCGGAGCGGATCAGTGACGGCGCTGTCGTGAGAAGTCCCTATTGGGAGCTGCTGTCACCGTCGATTGATCAGTATGACCGGCAGCACTTGAGTCTTCGGTGCCTGCCGGAGGCGGAGAGGCTCGCCGACAGCCCGGAACAGGGCAACGGATCTGGCGAAGCAATCGTGACCTAGAAGTAGGACGGCCCCGGAATCGCGGTGGTTGGACACCGGCCGGGGCCTTGATCGCACATCAGGAGGTGCGACCCGTGAACAACTCTAAGACCTACAAGACCCGTCTCACCCCGTGGCAGGAGGCCCGGATAGCGGAGGGCGCGGACTACGTGGTGACGTTGCGGTACACGTTCCTGATGCACCTGGCGTGGGACCTTCAGAATTTGGGTGTCGGGGTGTCGGTGCATCTGCCGTTCGGGCAGGAGATGTATGTGCGGGTTCCGGGGGCGGCGAACGACAAGCGGATCACGGCGGATCTGGAGAGCGGCGAGTGGTGGTTTAGCTGGGGCCACAACCGGAAGCGGCGGGTGGCGGCGGGCGCTGAGAATGCGGCTATGACCGTGTTGAGCGGGGTCGTGTGATGGGCGGCGTCGGGCCTGGGTTGCGCGGTGTCCGGCTGGTGAAGGTGACCCTTCTCGGACAGCCGTGGGCGGTGGGGGTGGCGCGTCGGTGTGTGGCGGGTGCCCTGGCGGGGAGGGGTCACGGGGATGCGGGGCGGGAGCTGGCGGAGCTGCTGACCTCGGAGGTGGTGACGAACGCTCTGGTTCATACGGCGTCGGGGGCGGGCGGGGAGTTCACGCTTGAGGCGTTTGAGGGGCGGGAGAGGGCGGGCGGGGCGCTGTCGGTGGTTGTGGTGGTCATCGATCAGGGGGCGGCTTCGTCGGTGCCTCGGCCACGTTCGGCAGATGCGTATGAGTGCACGGGGCGCGGGCTTGCCTTGGTGGCGGACCTGGCGGCGGCGTGGGGCTTCTGGCTGGATGAGGTGCGGATGCGGGGTGCGGTCTGGTTCGTGGTGGAGCTGGAGTCGGACGGCGCGGCGGTGGAGTCGGCGGCCGGGCGTGAGCTGGTGGCCGGGGGTGTGCGGTGAGCGGTGGCGCGGTGCAGGTGGGCGAGTGGGCGAAGATCATCGATGTACGGCATAGCCCGGAGGAGACGCAGCGTCACGAGGCGGTGCTGATGGGGTGTTTGGCGCTGGTGACGGGGGCGGTTGTGGGTGACTCGTTCGCGTATGTGCGGCTGAGTGAGGCGGTGCTGGACGGGCGGGCGGGGACGCCTCGGCGGCGGTGGGTGGTGGCGTGGGAGGACCTGACGTATGAGGCGGAGCCGGTGAAGCTGGTGCCGCTTGAGCAGCGCTACCAGCTTGGTGCGCAGGGCGGCGGGCCGGGGCGGGTGAGTCACGCGGTCGAGTACGGCTCGCCTGAGGGGGCGGAACGCGCGCTGGCGGTGTGCGGGGTCGGGGTGAAGCCGCTGTTTATCGACGACTGGGCGTTGCCGTTCTCGGCGGATGATCAGTATGCGTGCGAGGCGTGCGTGGCGGTGTATCGCAGGGGTTGAGCTGGGCGGCGGCGCGGTGAGCGAACATCTCACAAGAAGGGGTGTGAGTGTATGTGATCTCCCGCGTCGTCGCCCTCGGGTCGCGGATGGCGGGCTCATGGCGTCGCGCCTGCCATCCGCGTTAGATGTCCGGTGCCACGCTGTTTTACCCGACATAGGCAGCGTGGTACCGGGCGGGTCGGAGTGGTGGCATGCTCCTCTACCGCCGTAACCGGTGGGGATGACGGGCCTCAAGGAAGGCTCGGCGTCATCGCTTCGGCGAGGTGCGGCAGTGCGGTTGGTTTCCTGGATGGCCCCCAGAGACCGGGTCTCAAAGACCGTGGTCCCAACCGCGCTGCCGTACCGGCATGTTCGGAAGTGGTCAGAGAGGAGCGAACTATGCACGGTGCAAGGTTCAAGCTCTTAGCGACGGCGGTCCTCGTCCTCGGCGCGGCCCCGCAAAGCTGCGGCGGTAGCACGACCGATCCCCCGCCACCGCCCCCGGCTGCGGCGGTCGGCTGCTTTCAGGAGGTGGCCATAGAGGCGGTCAGGTTCGGCAGTGCGGCCCCCCGGGTGCGGGTGCAGGTCCATCAGAAGTGCTCGAACGCGTCAGTAATCGCGACTCAGGCCACGCACATCAGGGTGTCGTACAAGGAAAGCAGGTTCGGCGGGGAATGGCTCGACGTGGGTTCGCAACCGTTCACGGAGTTGCCGGGGCGGGAGCACACGTACTCCTACGCGCTGTCGCCGTGCAAGTCAGGGCGGTACAGGGCGCGGGTCGAACAGGCGGGCACGTTCGACACAGGCAAGGAGTTCCGTGCGTCGGACGAACAGACGGCGTCGGTGGACTGTGAGAACGCCCGGGACATCTCGTAGGTGGTCTAGAAAAGCCAGAGTCGGCGGCGGCGTCGGCGTCGGATCGCGCGCTGTTCCTCGATCCATTTCTCCCACTTGGCTACGCCATCGGGGTCTCCGCCGAACTGGCAACGCACCGATCCTGAACCGTGCGGGATCACGCCCAGCGCCCAGTAGGTGGCGGCCTCGGATGCCACGTGCGGAAGGTTCAAGGTGGTGTAGGCGGGGTCAGTCGTGAGGTCGGGTTCTTCGCCTGGCCAGACGCCCCAGCCGGATTGCCACCATGCGACGGTCCACACCTGCTCTGTCACAGCTTCGATGATACGGCGGGCGCCTGTTGGATGTTCGGCAATGTGGCAGGTAGGGGGCAATGGCGGGAGCGTCGCCCGCCTGCCGTCTGAATCGCCGTAGGCGACCCGTTAGGGCAGCGGAGCGCATGCGGAGCTAGTTCGGCCGGCGGGCGGCGCGGCGCGTCCAAGATCACGTTAGCCCGTCCCGCGGAATGGCGTCTGTTGATCTTGATGGTTGTTCGGCATTGGGAAGGATGGCTGTGTGCGTGCGCCCCGGTCGTGCCGGGGCTTGGCCGCTCGCCGGAGTCCGCCGCGCCGCGAACGGCCGCCAGGCCGCATGCGCAAGGCGCGGCGGACTCCGGCGCGGTTGCGGCCGGTTTGCCCCGGCACGGCCGGGGCGGGGGGCCGGGGGGGGCCCCCCCATCGAGAAGTAAGAAAAAAAAAGGGAAGTCAATGGGGGGCGGGCGGC
>NZ_JBHYIO010000059.1:0-53992 GCF_042740095.1 Nonomuraea sp. NPDC059023
GCCGGCACCACGACCGCGACCACGCGCTCGCCCCATTCGGGGTCGGGGCCGCCGACGACCGCCACGTCGGCGATCTCGGGGTGCTCGCCGAGCACGGCGGCCACGACCCCGGCCACGACCTTCTCGCCGCCGGTGTTGATGACGTCGTCGGCCCGGCCGAGCACGCGCAGCCGCCCGCCGTTCAGCTCGCCGAGGTCGGAGGTGACGAACCAGCCGTCCTCGAACGGCGCCGCGCCGAAACGGTATCCGGAGAACAGGACGGGACCGGCGATCCGCACCCGGCCGTCGCCCCCGATTTTGAGATCTACATTGTAAAGGGGCCGGCCGTCGTACACGCAGCCGCCGCTGGTCTCGCTCATCCCGTACGTCGTGACGATCCGGGCACCGAGCGCCCGCGCCTCCTGCAGCAGCCCCGGCCGGGGCGCCGCGCCGCCGAGCAGGATCGAGCGGAACACCGACAGGTCCGCGCCCCGCTCCACCAGCCGGTGCAGCTGGGTCGGCACCAGCGACACGTGCTGGGCCCCGGAGCCCAGCACCGCCTCGGGGGAGAAGCCGTCGTGGATGACCGGCTCGCTGCCGGTCATCACCGACCTGACCAGCACCTGCAGTCCGGACACGTGCGAGGGGGGCAGGCAGCACAGCCAGCGCTCGCCCTTGGCGGCCTTCAGGTGGCGCAGCGACGCCTCGGCGGAGGAGCGCAGCGCCCGCCCGGTGAGCATGACGCCCTTCGGCACGCCGGTGCTGCCGCTGGTCGCGATCACCACCGCGACGTCCTCGGGCACGCCTTCCCCGCCGGCCTGCCGTACCCCGTCGAGATGGGTGGGGCGCAAAGCCGTGAGGGTGGCGCCGGCGTCGGCGGGCGGCAGGGGGAGCACGGCGGGACCATCGCCGGTCAGAGCATCGCGAATCGCCGCGAACAGCCGCGGACCGGGTGGCAGCGCGAGGGCGTGCAACGGTTTGCTCACCATGCTCGTAAGGTTAGTGGCGACAGTTCGGATATGAGTGCGGGGAGGGTCGTGGAGCGTTCTCCCGTCGTCTTCCGGATCCCCATGCGCGAGCGTTTTCGCGGGCAGACCGTCAGGGAAGGCGTGCTCATCCACGGGCCCGCCGGCTGGGGGGAGTTCTCGCCGTTCCCCGAGTACGGTCCGCGCGAGTGCTCACGCTGGCTGGCCTGCGCCCGCGAGGCCGCCGACGAGGGCTGGCCGGCGCCCGTGCGCGCCGCCGTCCCGGTCAACTCGACGATCCCCGCCGTGCCGCCGGACAAGGCCTTCCAGCTCGTACGGCGGGCCGGCTGCGCCACCGCCAAGGTGAAGGTCGCCGAGCGCGGCCAGAGCTTCGCCGAGGACCTGGCCCGGGTGGAGGCGGTGCGCGACGCGCTCGGCCCCTCGGGGAAGGTGCGCGTGGACGCCAACGGCGCCTGGAGCGTGGATGAGGCGGTGCGCCGGTTGAGGGAGCTCGGCCGTTTCGACCTGGAGTACGCCGAGCAGCCGTGCGCCACCCTCGACGAGCTGGCCCGGGTGCGGCGCAGGTGTGACGTGCCGATCGCCGCCGACGAGTCGATCCGCAAGGCGGAGGATCCGCTGCGGGTGCGCGCGGCGGAGGCGGCCGACATCGCGGTGGTGAAGGTGCAGCCGCTCGGCGGTGTGCGTAACGCGCTGCGGGTGGTGGAGGCGTGCGGGCTGCCCGCGGTCGTCTCCAGCGCGGTCGAGAGTTCCGTCGGCCTGGCGGCGGGTCTGGCGCTGGCCGCCGCCCTGCCCGAGCTGCCCTATGCGTGCGGTCTGGGCACCATGACCCTCCTTTCGGGAGATGTCGTGAAAGACTCCCTCATGCCGGTAGACGGACAGATAGCGGTCCGCCGCCCGAACGTGGATTTTTCGTATTTGTCGGAATTTGAGATCGAATCCCCCTCGTGGCTTCGCCGGATGCAGGAGGCTGCCCCGTGAACCCCGCCACCGCGCTGGCCTCCGTGCTGGTCGACGAGCTGGTGCGCTGCGGACTCACCGACGTCGTGCTCGCGCCCGGCTCCCGCTCCGCCCCCCTCGCGCTGGCCCTGCACGCCGAGTCCCGGGTCCGCCTGCACGTGCGCATCGACGAGCGCTCGGCCTCGTTCCTCGCGCTCGGCCTGGCCAAACGATCGGAACGGCCCGTCGCCCTGCTCTGCTCGTCCGGGACCGCCGCCGCCAACTTCCACCCCGCCGTCATCGAGGCGGGCGAATCGGGCGTACCCCTGCTGGTCCTGACCGCCGACCGGCCGCCCGAACTGCGCGGCACCGGCGCCAACCAGACCATCGACCAGATCAAGCTGTACGGCTCAGCCGTCCGCTGGTTCGCCGAGGTGGGGGTGCCGGAGGATCGCCCCGGCCAGGTGGCGTACTGGCGCTCGCTGGCCTGCCGCGCCTACCAGCGCACGCTCGGCCCCGCCGATCCGGGACCGGTCCACCTCAACCTGTCCTTCCGCGAGCCGCTCATCCCCGACGGCGACACGAACTGGTGCGAGTCGCTCGACGGCGACGTCAACGGCCCGTGGGTGCGCGCCCGCGTCGCCCCGCCGCCCGTGGCGCTGCACATCCCGCCCACCCGCCGCGGCGTCCTGGTCGTCGGCGACGGCGCGGCGAACGTGCGCCGCTACATCGCCGCCGCGGGCATGGCCGGCTGGCCGGTGCTGTCGGAGCCCAACGGCGGCGGCCGCTACGGCGATCACGCGATCTCCACCTACCACTTCCTGCTCGGCACGCCCGAGTTCGCCGACGCCCACCAGCCCGACGTGGTCGTGACGCTGGGCCGTCCCGGTCTGTCGCGCCCGCTGCTGACGTGGCTGAAGCGGGCGCAGGAGCACATCGTGGTCGCGCCCGACCTGGCCCGCTGGCCCGATCCGACCCGCTCGGCCACGCAGGTCGCGCAGGCCGTGGAGATCCCGGTCGCCTCCGGCGACGACACGTGGCTGCACTCCTGGCGCGCCGCCGACCTGGCCGCCCGCGCCGCGATCGACGAGCTTCTCGACGCCTCCGGGCTCAGCGAGCCGCGCCTGGCCCGTGACCTGGTGGACGCGCTGCCGAACGGGGCGCTGCTGTTCAGCGGCTCCTCCATGCCGATCAGGGACCTCGACCAGGCCATGCGGCCCCGGCGCGGGATCCGGGTGCTGAGCAGCCGGGGCGCCTCCGGGATCGACGGGCTGGTCTCGAGCGCGATGGGGGCGGCGCTCGGGCACAACGGGCCGTCGTTCGCGCTGCTGGGGGACCTGTCGTTCCTGCACGACCAGAACGGGCTGATCCTCGGGCCCCGCGAGCCCCGGCCCGACCTGTGCTTCGTCGTGGTGAACAACGACGGCGGCGGGATCTTCTCGCTGCTGCCGCAGGCGGCGGTGCGCGATCCGTTCGAGCGGGTCTTCGGCACGCCGCACGGGGTCGATCTCGGGTATGTGGCGGCGGCCACCGGGACGCCGTACACGCTGGTGAGTGACATCTCGGAGCTGGGCAAGGCGTTGCGCGGGGAGGGGCTGCGGGTGGTCGAGGTGCGTTCGGAGCGCGAGTCCAACGCCCTGATCCACGCCCAGTTGCGCGAGGCCGCCCAGACGGCGATCCGGGCGGCGCTCTGAGTCAGGCCTGTGCCAGGGCCGCGCGCGCGGGTTCCGCCCGCCACAGGCTCACGGCCAGCCAGGCCACTCCGGCGGCGGCGACCAGCAGGCCCAGCAGGTAGAGGGGTTCGGGGACGACGTTCCTGAGCGAGCCGGGGATCATGCCCGCCGCGTAGAGGACGATGGCGCCGGTGGGCAGGCCGCCCGCCCTGATGGCGGCCACGGCGAAGGTGAGGACGCCGGCCATCAGCACCAGGGACGTCACCAGGAACGCCCGGCCGGTGCCCCCGGCGACCAGGGTGGCGACCGTGCTCCGGCCGAGGGCGGGGAAGACGAAGTGCAGGGTGTACTCGACGGCGAAGGCGCCGGCCAGGCCCGCGGCGTTGAGCGTGAAGCCGATCAGGCCGAGGCGGCCGGCCGTACGGGAGATGAGGAAGTAGCAGCCGGTGATCGCGAACAGGCCGGCCAGCGGCGCCAGGGGCGCGATCGCGTGGGTGAGCGCCGTCTCCGGCAGGAGTCCGGCGCGGCGGGCGGTGTTGACGGCGAGGACGACCGCGCACAGGAATCCGGCGGCCGCGGTGAGTCGGAACATGGTCGTTGACTCCGATGTTTCGGGGCTTTGTCGCTCGTATCATGAGCGTCCCGGACCCCTCGGGAGGAGGGGCGCGGGCCTGACGTAAGCAGCCCGAAAGAACCGGTCAGGACGGCGCCGGCAGCACCGTCATCTCGATGTCGTGCTCGGCCCACAGCACGAACCGCTCGACCGGCACCACCGGGTGCCCTTCGACCGGGCGGAAGGTGAAGCGTTTGAGCAGGACGGCCAGCACCAGCCGCGCCTCCAGCATGGCCAGCGACGCCCCTTCGCAGGCGCGCGGGCCGAAACCGAACGGGATGTAGGCCAGCCGTGGCCGCTCCGGCATCCGTTCGGGCGCGAACCGGTCGGGGTCGAACCGCTCCGGATCCGTCCAGACGCGCGGATTCATGTGCACCGCCCAGATCGGCACGAACACCGTCGTCCCGGCCGGCAGGTCGTAGCCGCCGAGCGTGAGGTGCTCGGTGGTCTCGCGGGCGCCGTACGGGCCGGGCGGGTAGCGCCGCATCGACTCCTTCAGCGCCATCTCCAGCACCCGCAGCCGGCTCAGGTCGGCGAATCCGGGCACGTCCGGCACCTCCGCGAGTTCCGCGCGGATCCGCTCGGTCACCTCCGGGTGCGCGGCCAGCAGGTAGAGGGTCCAGGAGATCGCCACGCCGGTGGTGTGGTGGGCCGCCAGCATCATCGACAGCACGGTGTCGCGTACCCGCGCCGGCCGCTCGCCGGCCTCGGCCATCAGCGTGATCAGGTCGGGCCGGTCCGGCGGGCGCCGCCCGGCGAGCACCTGGTCGACCGCGTCGCGCAGGAACGCCAGGCCTTCCTGCGCCCCGCCCTCCCGGTACGGCGTGCCGTACAGCTTGCCCAGATACTCCGACAGGACCTCTTCGAAGGCGCCCACCACCCGCCGGGGCAGGTCGCCCTCGTCCATCTCCATGCCCAGCGCGTACTGGCAGATCATGCGCAGGGACAGTTCGCTGAGCTCCTTCTGCAGCGCCACCGGCCCGTCCGCGGCGGCCCAGCGGTCGGCCATGGCGGCGGTCATGCGGGCGAAGGAGGGGTAGTGCGCCTCGTGCGACTTGCGCCCGGCCAGGGCGGACAGGACGAGCTTGCGCCACGGCACGTGTTCCTCGGCCGGCATCACCTGCAGGTTGCCCGTCTCGAAGAGCGGGGCGAGGAACTCGAACAGCTTCTCCGGCCGCTTGTCGACCCGCGCCACCCGTTCCAGCAGCAACGGATCGGCGACGGAGACGAGCCGCGAGCCGGGCATCCTGAACGCGGCCACGTCGCCGTAGTCGCGGTGCAGGGCCAGCTGGAAGGTGTGCAGGCCACCGGCGGCGGCGATGTCGTCGAGGTTGTCGCCCGACGCGGACGGCGCCGGCCCCGGGATCACCATGCTCGCCACCCTCGCACACGCGTCCGTGCCCCGCCACCCCACCCTGGCGGGTGATGCGGTAGATCACCGTGTCGGGGATACTTTGTCGCGTTCCAGCCGTTTCCGGGAGGTCGCATGTCGCTGTGGAAGAAGCTCGGTCTTGGCCTCGTGGGGGCGTTCGCGCTGCTCGTCGTGGCCCTCATCGTGGCGATCGTGGTGCCGGGCGGCTGGAAGATCTCCATCTTCATCGTCGGGGTCCCGGTGGCGGTGGTGTGGGTCGTCATCCAGATCATGGGGGAGTCCCACTCCTCCCGCCGTGACGACCCGCCCCCGCCGCCGCCCGCCCGGCGCCGCAGGCCGGGGGACGAGCACGGCGAGCCGTGGCGGTAGGGCGTCAGACGACGGCGGCCACCTCCGCGTAGTGGCAGGCGGCCGGGTGGCCGTGGCCGCGGTCGACCAGTTCGGGCGCCTGCTCGACGCAGATCGTCCGCTCGCCCTCGGTGAGCTGCGTGAACTTCGGGCAGCGGGTGCGGAAGCGGCAGCCGCTCGGCGGGCTGACCGGGTTGGGCACGTCGCCGCCGATGACGATCCGCTCACGTGCCCTGACCCGTTCGAGCCGCGGGTCGGGCAGCGGGATGGCAGAGATGAGCGCCTGGGTGTAGGGGTGGGCGGGCCGGTCGAACAGCTCGTCCCTGTCGCCGATCTCCACGACCCGGCCGAGGTACATGACCGCGACCCGGTGGGCGATGTGGCGGACCACCGACAGGTCGTGCGCCACGAACAGGTAGGCCAGGCCCAGCCGTTCCTGCAGGTCCTGGAGCAGGTTGACCACGCCGGCCTGGATCGACACGTCGAGCGCCGACACCGGCTCGTCCAGCACGATCAGCTCGGGCCGCATCGCCAGCGCCCTGGCGATGCCGACGCGCTGGCGCTGGCCGCCGGAGAACTCGTGCGGATACCGGTTGCCGTGCTCGGGGTTGAGCCCGACGGTGGCCAGGAGCTCGCGTACCCGCTCGTGGCCCTCCTGGCGGTAGGTGTCGTGGATGCGCAGCGGCTCGGCGATGGCGTCGCTGACGGTCATCCGCGGGTCGAGGGAGGCGTACGGGTCCTGGAACACGATCTGCATGTGCCGGCGCAGCCTGCGCGTCTCCGCGGCGCCGGCCGCCGCGAGGTCCCTGCCGTCGAACAGCACCGTCCCCGAGGTGGGCGGCTGCAGCTTGAGCACGGCGCGGCCGGTGGTCGACTTGCCGCAGCCCGACTCGCCGACCAGGCCGAGGGTCTCGCCCCGGTGCAGGTCGAAGGAGACGCCGCAGACGGCGTGCACCTGTCCCGTGGTACGCGGGATCAGGCCCTTGCCGCGTACCGGATAGTGCTTGACCAGATCCCGCACCGACAGCAGCGGCGATTCGCTCATGCCGCGCCTCCTTCGTGGTCTGCCGAGGTCAGGGCGAAGACGTCCTCGGGGCGGCGGCCTTCCAGGTCGGCGGAGAAGTGGCAGGCGGCCAGGTGGCCGGGGGCGGTGGCGAGCAGTTCCGGCTCGGCGCTGTGGCACCGGTCCTGCCGCATCGGGCAGCGCGGCCCGAACGGGCACCCGGGCGGCAGGTCGAGCAGCGACGGCGGCGAGCCGGTGATCGGGACCAGCCGCTCGCCCCTGCGGGCGTCGTCCAGCCGGGGCAGGCTCCCGATCAGTCCCAGCGTGTACGGCATGCGCGGCTCGTAGTAGATGGCATCGACGTGCCCGAGTTCGACCGGCCGGCCCGCGTACATGACCAGGACCCGGTCGGCGGTGCCGGCGACGACGCCGAGATCGTGGGTGATCAGCACCATGGCGGCGCCGGTGGCCGTCCGCGCGGTCTCCAGCGCCCGCAGCACCTGCGCCTGGACGGTGACGTCGAGCGCGGTGGTGGGCTCGTCGGCGATGATGACGTCGGGGTCGTTGGCCATCGCGGTGGCGATGACGACACGCTGGCGCATGCCGCCGGAGAACTCGTGCGGGTAGTCGCGGGCGCGTTCCCTCGGCCGGGGGATCTGCATCATCGCCAGCAGTTCGACCGCGCGCTCGCGGGCCGCGGCGGCGCTGACGTCGTTGTGCGCCCTGACCGCCTCGGCGATCTGGTCACCCACCGGGTGGACGGGGTTGAGGGAGGTCATCGGGTCCTGGAAGACCATCGCGATCCGGCCGCCGCGGATGGCCCGCAGCTCCTTGTCCGGCGCCCCGACCAGTTCCTGGCCGCGGAAGCGGACCGAGCCGCCGACCTTCGCCGATCCCGGCAGCAGGCCCATCACCGCCATGGAGGTGACCGACTTGCCCGAGCCGGACTCGCCGACGATGCCGAGCACCTCGCCCCGGCGCAGCTCGTAGCTGACGCCGCGGACCGCCCTGACCAGGCCGTCCTCGGTCGGGAACGACACGGTGAGGTCCTCGACCTCCAGCACGATCTCGCGCTCGCTCATGTGCGCACCTTCCGCTGCGTCGGGTCGAAGGCGTCGCGCAGCCCGTCCCCGATGAAGTTGATGGTCAGGGCGATCACCACGATGAACGCGCCGGGGAAGTAGAACAGCCAGGGCCGGGTGCTGACCGCCGTGTCGGCCTCGCTGACCAGCAGGCCGAGCGAGGTGTCGGGCGGCTGGACGCCGAGGCCGAGGAACGACAGCGCGGTCTCGACCAGGATGGCGGCGGCCACGAGGATCGTGACGTTGACGATGATCGGCCCGAGGGCGTTGGGGATCAGGTGGCGGAAGATGATCCACCGGTCGGTGGCGCCGAGCGCGCGGCTGGCCTCGACGTACTCCTTCTCGCGCAGCGACAGGACGACGCCGCGTACCACGCGGGAGACGTAGGCCCACTGCAGGGAGGCGATGACGAGGGCGACGAACCACCACGAGCCCGACGTGCCGCGGGTCAGGACCGCGGCGACCGCCAGCAGCGGCAGGGTCAGGACCAGGTCGGCGACGCGCATCATGACGCTGTCGGTGATGCCGCGGTAGTAGCCGGAGAAGGCTCCCCACAGGGTGCCCACCAGCCCGGCGAGCAGCGCGATGAGCAGGGCGATCTCGATCGAGCGCTGGGTGCCGCGCAGTACCTGGGCGAAGGTGTCGTGGCCGAGGTTGTCGGTGCCGAACGGGTGCTCCAGGGAGGGCGGGACCGACACGGCCGAGGTGATGTCGGCGTAGTCGTAGCGCCACAGCGCGCCGCCTGCGAAGGCCAGCAGGACGACGGCGGCGAACAGCACCAGGCTGGCCACCGCCGCCTTGTGCCTGAGGAAGCGGCGCAGCACCAGCTCGCGCTGGCTGCGCCGGCGGACGGCCGTGGCGTCACTCATAGCGGATCCTGGGGTCGAGGAGGGCGTACAGGAGGTCGGCGATGAGGTTGAACACGATGACCGCCACGGCCACCACGAGCAGCCACGCGAGCACCGCGTAGGCGTCGCGCTGATTGATCGAGGTGACGAGGAAGTCGCCGAGCCCGCGCCACTGGAAGACCGTCTCGGTGATGACGGCGCCGGAGATCAGGGAGGCGAAGTCGAGCGCGGTCACCGTGGTCATGGGGATGAGCGCGGTGCGCAGCGCGTGCCGGACGACCACGCGTCGCCGCGTCAGTCCCTTGGCCCGCGCGAACAGCACGTAGTCGCTGTTGAGCACGTCGAGCATCGAGGCGCGCTGGAACCGGCTCCACGCGCCGAACGAGATCAGCGCCAGCGAGATCGTCGGCAGCACCATGTGGCCCGCGGCGTCGGTCAGCTGGGCCCAGGCGCCGCCGTCCACGACCACCGATTTCTCCCCGATCGTGTACACCACCTGATCGCCGACGAGCTGGTTGAGCGAGATCCCGCCCTGCTTGAGCAGGACCGCGAACCAGAACGACGGCATCGACAGGAACAGGAACGCGGCGAAGGTGAAGCCGTAGTCGATGCCCGAGTACTGCTTGACCGCGCTCAGCACGCCGACGACCACGGCCAGCAGCAGGGCCAGGACGACGGCCACCGCGATGAGCCGCAGCGTGACGCCGAACCGGGCGGCGATCTCGTGGCCGATGTCCAGGTTGGTACGCACCGAAGGGCCGAAGTCCCCGCGCAGCACGCCGGTCATCCAGGTCCAGTAGCGCTGCAGCACCGGCTGGTCCAGGTACAGCCGATGCGCCTCGACCGCGATGACCTGCGGGGACGGCGGCGGGTTGCGGCCCTTGAGGTTGGCGAGCGGATCACCGGACATCGTCACGAGCAGGAACACGACGAACGTCGACGCCACGATCACCGGGATGGAGATCAGGAGGCGGCGGAAGGTGAAGGTGAGCACGATAGGGGTCACCGGCTCTCTGTGGCTGAGGTTTGGTCACCCAGTGCAGTCGTTCCGACTCGCCCGTACTTCGTCGGATGCGACGTAAGATCTGCGCCACTTCATCGGATTCGATGAACATTCGGTGAGCGTGACGTCGCAGGATGCCCGCATGTCGGCTTCTCTGGTGATTCGCGGTGGCACAGTTCATGACGGTGGAGGCGGCCCTGGCCGGGTCGCGGACGTCCTGGTCGAAGGCGATCGGATCGTCGCCGTCGGCCCTTCGGCGGGCGGCCACGACGTGCCCGTCCTGGACGCCACCGGGCTGGTGGTCGCCCCCGGTTTCGTGAACGTGCTCAGCCACGCGTACTTCACCCTGGAGAAGGACGGTCGTGGCCTGTCCGACCTCTACCAGGGCGTGACCACGCAGGTCTTCGGCGAAGGACTGTCGATCGGGCCCTTCACCCCCGCGATCAGGGCCGAGCTCGGAGCGGGCTTCGAGTCCTTGGAGTGGGAACGGCTGTCGCAGTTCCTATCGCACCTGGAGCGCAAGGGCGTGGTCCAGAACGTCGTCAGCTTCGTCGGCGCGCACAACCTGCGCATGATCGGCGCGGGCACGGACGACCGGCCGATGACCGCCGCAGAGCTCTCCCATGTACGCGGCGTCCTCGACGAGGAAATGGCCGATGGAGCCCTAGGCCTGGGATCGGCGCTCATCTACCCGCCCGGCTGCTTCGCCCCGACCGACGAGCTGGTCGCGCTGTGCGAGGTCGTCGCCCGGCACGACGGCATGTACATCTCGCACATGCGCAGCGAGGGCGACCACTTCCTCGACGCGGTCGACGAGCTGATCGAGATCGGCCGCCGGGCCGGGGTGCGGGCGGAGATCTACCACCTCAAGGCCGCCGGACGCGCCAACTGGCCCAAGATGGCACGAGCCGTCGAACGCGTCGAGGCCGCCCGCGCCGCCGGGCAGGCGGTGACCGCGGACATCTACCCCTACCTCGCCGGGCAGACCAACCTCGCCGCCTCGATCCCGCCGCACTTCCACGAGGGAGGTCAGGAGGCGCTCGCCGCCCGGCTGGCCGACCCGGCCGAGCGGGCCCGCATCCGCGAAGGGGTGCGGACGCCGTCGGAGCGCTGGGAGAACATCTACCTGGCCTCGGGCGGCGCGGACGGCGTCATGCTGCTGCCCGACCCGAAGGGGCCCGCCGCCGCCTACCGCGGGCTCAGCCTCGGGCAGGCGGCGCGGGACCGGGGCGCCGACCCCGTCGAGACGCTGCTGCAGCTGGTCGAGGAGGAGCCCGGGCTGCACGCCATGTACTTCATGATGGACGAGGACGTGCTGCGGACCGCCCTGCGCAACCCGTGGGTCTCCGTCGGGTCCGACGCCGAGACCTTCGCCGCCGAGCCGCCCTACACCGACGCGCCCACGCATCCGCGGGCCTACGGGACCTTCGCCCGGATCCTCGGCCGGTACGTGCGGGAACAGGGGCTGCTGACCCTCGGCGAGGCGGTGCGGCGGATGACCAGCCTGCCCGCCACCAACCTGGGCCTGCGCGACCGCGGCCGCCTTGCCCCCGGCGCCTATGCCGACATCGTCGTCTTCGACCCCGAGACCGTCGGCGACCTGGCCACCTACGAGTCCGCGCACCAGTACGCGCGCGGGATGCGGCACGTGGTGGTCAACGGCCAGACCGCGTTCGCCGACGGCGCGCCCACCGGGCGGTTGCCCGGACGGGCGCTGAGGCGGGGGAGGTCGTCATGAAAGAGCAGGTCGAGCAGGTTCTCGGGCCGATCGGCGCGCGGGCGTGGGTGCACGCCGTCGACCTCGACAGCGGCGCGGAGATCGGGTACGGCGAGTACGGGCTGGTCGCGCTGGCCAGCGTCTTCAAGATTCCGGTGCTGGTGGAGTTGTTCCGCCGGTTCGGGGACGGGCGGCTGTCTCCTGACACGCGGCTCGACGTTCCCGCCGAGGGACGCTCGGCCGGGCCCACCGGGCTGTCCGTCATGGCCGACCCGATCGAGCTCTCGCTGCGTGACCTGGCCTACTGGATGATGAGCGTCAGCGACAACGCGGCCACCGACATCCTCGTCAACCTGCTGGGCACCGACGCGATCAACGCGACGCTGCGGGAGCTGGGCCTGACCAGGACCAGGGTCGACGGCACCTGCGACGACCTCTACCAGACGCTGTACCAGGACGTGCCGGAAGGCGCGGGTCCCGACGCTCTGCGCGCCGCGCGCGCGGTCGATCCCGAGCGCACCCAGCACTCCGGTACGCCGCGCGAGATCACCCGGTTGCTCGCCTCCCTGTGGAAGGACGAGGCGGCCGGGGCCGCGGAGTGCGCCGAGATGCGGCGCATTCTGGGGTTGCAGGCGTGGCCGCATCGGCTGCGGGCCGGGTTCACCGAGCCTGGGACGCGGGTGAGCGCCAAGACCGGGACCCTGCCGTTCTGGCGTAACGAGGCCGGGGTGGTGGAGGCCGACGGCGGGCGGTTCGCCGTCGCGGTGTTCATCAGAACCGAGGACCACCGCTACCGCCAGCCCGCCGCCGACGCCTGCGTCGGCACCCTCGGCCGCCTGGCCGTCGACCACCTGCGCTCATCCGCCGGCTACCACCCCCGATCATCCGCCGACCACCCACGCTCGTCCGGTGGCGACCACCAGTGGTCGTCCGGCGATCAGCCGTGCTCATCCAGTGACCAAGCGCGATCGGACGTTCACTTGCGGTCGGCGGATGCCCCTGAGCGATCGGACACGCTCGTGTGGTCAGCGGACGCTCCCGTGCGATCGGCGGCCGATCACCTGCGATCGCGGGGGAGTGGCGTGCGGAGGCCGGGTACGGTCAGGGCGGCCACGCCCGAGGCGATCCGCGAGCACGCGGCCGGGCTCGGCGCCCAGATCTGGCTGCACGCGCGTGATCTCGACACCGGCAAGTCGGTCGGCATCGGCGAGAACACCCCGGTGGTCACCGCCTCGGTCTTCAAGGTGCCGGTGGCCCTCGAACTGGCCCGTCAGGCGGCGGCCGGTGAGATCGACCTCACCCAGCGGGTCACCGTCCCGGAGGAGGGCAGGGTGCCGTCGCCGTACGGCCTGGCCGCGCACCGTGACCACGTCGTCGCCTCCTACCGCGACCTGGCCCAGCTCATGATGGTCATCAGCGACAACGTGGCCACCGACCTGGTCCTCGATCGGGTGGGCAAGGACCGGGTGGCCGCGCTGCTGGCCGAGCTGGGTCTCGGGGGCACGGCCGTACCGCAGAACTGCGCGGAGATTCTGGCCAGTGTGGCGCAGGACCTCGGCACCGCCTACGGCGACGACGAACGCGAGCTGAGCGAGGTGCCGCTGGAGCGACTGCGGTCGTTGCGCGCGCTGGACCCGGCGCGGACCTGCCGCACGACGCCCGAGGAGATCACCCGCCTGCTGGCCGGCATCTGGCGCGAGGAGGCGGCGGTGCCGGACGCCTGCGCCCTGGTACGCGGCTGGATGGGCGCCCAGATCTGGCCGCACCGCCTGAGCAGCGGTTTTCCGGGAGACGACGTGGTGATCAGCGGGAAGACCGGCACCCTGCCGCTGATCCGCAACGAAGCCGGCGTGCTCGAGTTCCGCGACGGCGGCAGGTACGCCGTCGGCGTCTTCACCCGCGCCGCCGACCCCACCCCGAACGCCCCACACCTCGACGCGCTGATCGGCTGGGCGGCCGCCGAAGCCGTCGCCCAGTTGCGCGGCGAGCGTTCCTGATCCAACTCACCCCCCGTTTGGAGCCGAACATGGCTTTGCGCCGCACCTATCCGAAGGCCTTGACGGCCGGCGCCCTGGCGCTCCTGCTCACCGCCTGCGCGGGCGGAGGCGGAGGCGGCACGAAGACGGCGACGTCCGGCGACGGCCGCGTCACCGGCGAGGTGAACACGGTGAACACCGCGACCGTCGGCACCGGCGGCACCGTGACCTACACGATCACGTATCCGATCTCGAACTGGAACGTGCTCAACGCCGGCGGCGCCACGTACTCCGTGATCGACATCTCCAGCGTGCTGCTGCCGGGCGCGTTCTCCATCCAGCCCGACGGCTCGGTCACCCAGAACACCACACTCGTGACCAGCGCGGAGAAGACCGCCGACTCACCGCAGACGATCACGTACACGATCGATCCGAAGGCCGTCTGGTCCGACGGCACCCCGATCTCGGCCGACGACTTCGAGTACACCTGGCGGGCGCTCGACCCCCGCACCTGCCCGAAATGCCAGGCGGCCAACAACGCCGGCTACGACCGGATCAAGTCCGTCAAGGGCTCCGAGCAGGGCCGTACCGTCACGGTCGTGTTCGACCGGCCGTATGTGGACTGGAAGGCGCTGTTCTCGCCGATCCTGCCCGCGCACGTCGCGAAGACCTACGGGCCGGCCGACACCGCCGCGGGCCTGGAGAAGAGCTTCAACGAGGGCTTCGCCAAGTCGGTCCCGAAGTTCTCGGCGGGGCCGTTCAGGATCGAGGAGTTCACGGCGGACGGCTCGGTGGTGATGGTCCGCAACGAGAAGTGGTACGGCAAGCCGCAGAACCTGGACAAGCTCATCTTCCGCCTCATCACGGACGTCTCACAGCAACCGACCTCGCTCGCCAACGAGGAGGTCGACGTGATCTACCCGAACCCGCAGGTCGACATCGTCCAGCAGGTCGACGACCTGCCCGCGGTCCGTTACCAGGTGTCGCCGAGCGCGTCCGTGCACCAGATCTGGCTGAACCACAACGCCCCGGCCCTGAAAGACCTCGCCCTGCGCAAGGCGATCTTCCAGGCGGTGAGCGTGAAGGACCTGATCGCCAAGACGATCGGCCAGTTCGACAGTACGGCCGAGCCCCGGCTGAGCCAGATGTTCCTGAGCGGCGCGCCCGGTTACGCCGACGTGGTGAGCGAGTTCGAGTACGGCATCGGCGACCCCGAGAAGGCGAAGAAGACGCTGGGCGATGCCGGGTATACCGGGATCGGCGCCAAGCTGGTGGCGCCGGACGGCAAGCCGGTGCCCGCGCTGCGCTTCGCCGTCCAGGCCGGCGACCAGCTGCGCGCCTCCGAAGCCCAGCTGGTCAAGGCGGCGGTCGCCCCGCTGGGGATCGAGGTGCAGGTGGCCACGGTGTCCAACACGGTCGATGCCGTACAGGAGGGGAACTGGGCGATGACGGTCGGCACGGTGTCGCAGTCGCCGTTCACCGCGACCAGCAACATCCCGTACTTCCTGAGCTGCGAGGAAGGGGTGAACTTCTGCCGGTTCAACCTGGGCAACTACCGCAACCTCAAGGTCGACAAGCTCCTCGACGCCGCCCTGTCGGCGACCAGCGCCGAGGAGGCGACGAAGAAGCTGCAGGAGGCGGACAAGATCGTCTCATCGGACTACTCGATCCTGCCGCTGTACCAGAACCGATCGTTCCTCGCATACGACGCGAAGCTCGGCAACATCCGCGACAACAGCCTGTCGTTTCCTACCTATAACAGCGAGCAGTGGGGCCTGCTGAACGGGTCCTGACCCGCCCCGGGGCGGCGCGACATGCCACTCTCCTCCGCCCCACCCGCCTGCCCGTCGTTCGTCAGGTGCCGGGTGGTCCCGCCCGCTCGGCCCGACCGTTATCCGAGTTGCCCGTCAGCCCCGCGCGTGTGGTGGACGGCGCTACTGCTGGGAGCCCTAGAGGCAGGGAACGCTGGTGCCCTGGCGGATGTGGATGAGGGCGTTGCTGGCGTAGACGGCGGGCACGGTGCCTTGGCCTGCGCACAGCACGAAGGTCTGGCTCCCGTTGCTGAGCCAGACGGCGCAGCCCGGTGCGGGCGTGTTGTCGAAGGTCGCCAAGCCGGAGGGAGCCTGGGAGAGCAGGGGGTTCTGGCAGCCGCCGTAGATGAGCTGGCTTGAGGAGCCTGTGTCGGTCGTCAGGACAAGGCGTCCGGCGGCCGCGGCGGCGGGAGTGGGGGCGGCGGTGAGTGCGCCGACCATGGCGATGCCGGCGAGGGCGAGCACTGCGGGTTTTCTCATGATTTTTCCTCCGTTCGAGCGTTTCTCTTCACCCGCCGTTGAGGAGCATGGCCCCCAGTGCGGTCAGGGTGTGGATCACGGTGTTGCGATGCCTCTGTGTGGTGATCAGCCCGGCCTCACGCAGTACGGTCGCGTGCTGGCTGGCGCCCGCGGCGGAGATGTTCAGGTGGCGGGCGATCTCACCGGTCGTGCGCCCCTCGGCGACGGACTCCAGAACCGCGGCGCGGGTACGGCCCAGCAACGTGGCCAAGCGCCGAAGGTCGGCCTGCTCACCCTTGGACCAGATGTCGGCACCCGCCTGCAACGTCGGCCGCGCCGGCAGAACGAGAATGAAGGGCCGCTGCGTGTCTTCGGGATGGAGCATGCTGGGCCAAGGAGAAAACAGGGAGAACGCGATGTCGAGTCCGCGTCCCTCCAAGCAGAAGTCGCTCAACGTCGCGTTCCAGGGGTCATTCGAGGCAGTTCTTCTGCGAAGCTCCAGGACCGGCGGATTCCACGTCAGCGACGGATGCGCACTCAGCAACCCGGCGATACCACGCGCGGCAAGAACCCGCGAGGCGACCAGAGTCCGCGCCTCGAGATGCCCTTTGACCCGGTCCCAATACGGCTCGACCGTGGCGGAGAATCCCGTCTTGAGCGCCCGCACCAGCGCCGTACGCGCGGGCCCATCGCCATAGGCGAGCTGACCGACGGGATCGGGCACCCGGCGCGAGCCCACCACATAGTCGACCTCCGCATACAGCATCCACTGGGGTACGCCGTGCAGCCGGTCGAGCGCGTCATCCATTTCCGCGTGTACGCCCACGAGTGAAGGCACGTCCAGAATGACGCTGTTGGCCGGGGCGATGAATCGCGTGAGGGCCGCCGCCTGCGGCGGAATACGTTGCCTCGCGGTTTTGCGCCACGCCTCGAACAGAGCGGGACTGGCGGTGTGCTGCAGCGTCTGAAGGGCGAACGCCGTCTCGGCAAGCGGTCCCAGCGTCCCGATCAACCGGGTCTTGGCCAGGTCTTCCACGGATAAGGTGTAGCGCCTGATACGCATTGACCTTCCTGGGGTGTCGTGCCGCAGGTACACGCGATGGAGTTCTGAGTCCGTCTGTTTCAACGACGGCGGGTGGGTCCCGGCCAAGCTGGGGTGTCCGCTTATGACGCGGTATCTCGGTCTTCCACATCGGGCGACTCCTTCCAGGGGGAACGAGAAGACAGCACTGGGCTACCGTGTCGCCCATAAAGCTGTCTATTGCCGATGTAGCACGCGCCAGTTGATCGGATTCAGAGCAGTGGTCCCAATCAATCAACCGCGAACAATCGCCAGGGGTTGCTACCGACGCGCACACAAGCTCGGTCGCTGCGGTCACCAGCTCGCCCGGCGGTCGGGTGACCCCACCACCGAACCCGGCATGCCGACACGGAGGCGGACCGGGCTCGACCTGCTGCGCGCCTATACGCGCTCGCGGCGTACCGACTCGTAGGCGGCGAACGCGCCCGCCACGGTCGGGGCGTCGCGCAACGCGCGGGCCAGTTCGAGCGAGCTTTCGATCGCCTGGGACGCGCCCTGGCCGGAGCCGGCTGAGGTCGGGTGGGCCGCGTCGGCGACCAGGACGACCCGGCCGCGGTGCCATGTCCGCACGGTGGGGATGTCCTCCAGCGGTCCTGGCTGGGCGACGTCCTCGGGCCTCAGCAGCGCGACGATGTCACGGGCCGGGATATCGTCGGCGTGCCGTTCGCGCAGGGCGGCGAGCCAGCGCTGCGGTGATGCCGTCCGCGCCGACCAGGACCTCGCCGATGGCCGACGATCCGTCCGCGAAGTGCGCGGTGACCTTGTGGTCCTCGTCCTCGACAGCGGTCAGGCGTTTGCCGAACTCGACCGTGATCCCCCCGGCCGAGGGCCTCGTCCATGAGCGCGCGATAGAGGCGATCGCGGAGCAGCAACAGGCTGGAGGGCAGTCCGGGCAGTCCGTCGAAACGGGCGACGGGCCGTCCGGTCAGGGCAGGATCTCGACGTACCCGTCGCTTCCGTGTACGCGGATCCGCTGCCCATCGGGAATCAGCCGGGTGGCGTCGACCACGCTGACGACGGCCGGCAGGCCGTACTCCCGCGCGATCACCGCGCCGTGTGTCATCAGGCCTCCCACCTCCGTCACCAGGCCCGCGACGGCGACGAAGAGGGGTGTCCAGCTCGGGTCCGTGTGGGCCGTGACGAGGATGTCGCCCGGTTCGAGATCGGCCTGGGCCATGTCCAGGATGACGCGGGCGCGCCCTTCGACGGTCCCGGCGGAGACCGGCAGGCCGATCAGCGCGCCGGCCGGCACGTCGTCGCGCCGGTACGCCCCGGTGATGGCCTCGCCGTCGGAGGTGAGCACCCGGGGCGGCGTGAGCGCGTGGTAGGACCGGAACGCCTCCTTGCGCCGCCGGATGAGCTCGTCATCCACCCGGTTCGAGCGCACGACGTCGTGGAACTCCTGGAACGTGAGGTAGAAGGCGTCCTCCTCGTCGGTGAGCACGCCGGCCCGCACCAGGCGCTCGGCCTCACCCAGCAAGGCCTGCTTGTAGACGAAATAGCGGCTGATGATGCCGTACTTCGGGTACTCCCGGTAGCCGATGAAGGTCCGGACCCGGTCGATCATCCGCTGGGTCTCGACCGCCTTGTGCTCGCCGTCCGGCTGGGCCCGCAGGCGTTCGAGGACCTCCTCCGCCTTTTCCCGCGCCTTCTGGCGTCCTTGCTCGAAGCGCCGCTTGGCGGCGCCCGGCTCGAAGTTCCTGACGTTGTCGAGGATCACGGGCACGAGCGTGGCGGGGCTTTCGCGCCAGCGCGGCCGCGTGATGTCGATCTCGCCGACGCAGCGCATGCCGTACCGGTGAAGGTAGCCCTCGATGGCGTCGCGCACGTCGCTCCCGCCCGCGAACTCCGGCAGCTCGTCCAGGAAGCCGTCGTCGTGGACGCCCCGCAGGAACGCCACCACCTCCGGATGCGAACGGACCACGTCGGCCACGTCGAGCAGCGCCAGTCCCATCTCCGACGTGATGTTGCCGGGGGCGGACAGCGTGAGGGTGTCGGCCGCGTTCTTCTCGCCCAGCCAGTCCCGCAACCGGTCGTTGAGCCACCAGGTGGCGTCCATCCCCGCCATGATCGCCCGCATGCTCAGGGGATCGCCGAGGTCTCGCTTGTGCTCCTGGAACGCCTCCAGCAGGAAGTCGAACAGCGCCGGCCCGGTCTTCGTCCGGACGTCGCGCCGCAGCGCGGCGATGGAGGCCTCGCTGCGCTCGATCAGCCCGGAGACGATGGCCGGGTCGGTCTCGATCGGGGCGGGCGCGCCGCCGGGCGGCGGCCCCCCGGGACCGGCGCCGGGAAACGCCGGGACGAAGTCGTCGCGGTCGAGTACGGTCTCCACCGCGTCCCTGGTCAGCGGATCGGATCGGCCCACCATCTCCAGGAAGCCGGGTGCGGCCAGGCGCAGGGTGGCGTCGACGAACAGCCTCCCGCCGGCCTCCCGCATCGGTGTCAGCGCCGTCAGCTGCCACATGGACAACCCCAGCGGCTTCATGGGGTCGGTCATCATCTGCTGGTGCCCGACGGAGAGGTAGACGCGGTTCTCGCCGTCGGGGGCCGCGGGGATGGGGAACAGCGTGGTGATCGGCCGGCTCTGCACGATCTGGAAGTCGTCGCCGGTCAGGCACCATTCGATGTCCTGCGGGCGGCCGAAACGCGCCTCGATCCGCCGTCCGAGCCGCACGAGCCGTACCACCTGCGCATCCGTCAGCGCCGGCTGCTCCTGCCGCCGCGGCTCGATCGCCACTTCGTGTGTCCCGCCGGCCGGCAGGGCTTGAACGGCCCGCGTCTTGGCGGCGAGCGTCCTGGCGATCACCTCGCCGTCGCGCACCTTGAAGACGTCCGGGTTCACCAGGCCGGAGACCAGGGCCTCGCCGAGGCCGAACCCGGCGTCCACGGTGGCGACCTTCCGGTTGCCCGTGACGGGGTCGGCCGTGAACAGGATGCCGGCCGCGTCCGGGAAGACCATCTTCTGCACGACCACGGCCATGTGCACCGCGCGGTGGCCGATGCCGTTGCGCAGGCGGTAGGTCACGGCCCGCTCGGTGAACAGCGACGCCCAGCACTTGCTGACGTGCCGGAGGATCGCCTCCTGCCCCACGATGTTCAGGTACGTGTCCTGCTGGCCGGCGAAGGACGCCGTCGGCAGGTCCTCGGCCGTCGCGCTGGATCGCACGGCGCAGGCGGTGCGCCCGCCGAGCCGGCCGAGCGCGCCGGTGATCGCCGCGGCCAGATCGTCCGGGATGGCCCGCCCTTCGATGCTCCGGCGGATCTCCGCGCTGAGCGTCCGGATCGCCTCCCGGTCATCGGGGTTCAGGCGCGACAGCCGATCGAGCGGGTCGTCGATCGACGCCTCCGCCATGATCCGGCGGAAGGCGGCCGTCGTCACGCAGAACCCGGCCGGCACGCGGACGCCGTCGATCCGCGACAGTCCGCCCAGATGAGCGGCCTTGCCGCCGACGACGGCGACCTTCGTCTCGTCAGCCTCCCGCAGATCCCACACGTACTTCTCGATCATCGCCATACCTCCGACGCGGTCGCGCACCCTCCCATCGAGTATCCGCGGTAGGCGATCTGTGGCCGGCACCGCCCAAGCCGCCCCCGCGGTGCTTGGGCTGCTGCCGTGCCAGAGAGCGGAGAGCGCGAGCCGATCAGCCTGACGCTCAGTTGTCGGGGATCCAGTTGCCGTGGAAGCCGAGCGGAACGCGGACGGGCAGGTGGACGCGGGCCACGGGCGGGCCGGTGAAGTCCTGGGCGGACAGGATCACCAGGTCGGAGGCGCCCCGGTCGGGGTCGGCGACGTAGGCCATCAGGTAGCCGTCGTCCTCCTCGCCGCCGCCGGACGGGTTGGCCGCGAACGTCGCCTCCCCGGCCGCCGCGTCGCGCGCGAACCCGTGGACCTCGGTCGTGCCGTGCAGGAGATCGTGCTTGACGAGCGCGTTGGTGAACGCCTCGTCGGGGTGGGGGCCGTCGGGGGTGAACGGCACGCCGTACACGGGACCGACGGCGGAGTAACCGAAGCGGTGCGGCAGCGAGGCGAACGCGTCGTTCACCCGCGGGAAGTCCTGCGCCCGGTCGTCGAGACGCCGCTGATCGACGGTGCCGCGGGCCGGGTCGATGGTCCAGCGGTCGAGCGTCGGCTCGATCGCGCCCGGGTCGAAGATGTCGGCCGGGCCGTCCGCCCGGATGAAGTCGACGGTGATCGTGGAGCCGTCGTCGTGGGCGTTGAGGACGTGGCTGACGTAGAAGGGGCCGACCGGCAGCCAGCGGACCTCGCCGCCCGCCCGGGGAAGGACGCCGACGCGGGCCTGGTACGCCGGGTCCCACTGGAAGGACATCGCCTCCATGGTGAAGACCAGCGGGATGTCGAAGACGATGACGAAGTTCTGCGACAGCGCGAAGTCGTGGAGGAACGGGGTCTGGACTCCCTGCAGCGGGATGTTCGTCGCATGGGTCACCGTTCCCGATGGGTCGGTGACGATGTGCTGCGCGAACGGCTGCCCCATCAGGTACGCCAGGGAGTGCAGGTCACCGGTGCGCGGGTCCACCTTGGAATGCGCGTTGGCGCTGAAGCCCTCCGGGGTGGCGCCCACCGGGCACGGCCCGATCGTCTCCAGGTCCTTGCCCAGCTCGTGGGGGAGCCCGCCACCCTCGATGAGGGCGAGTGTGCGCCCGGCGTGCCCGATCACGTGGATGTTGGGGGAGGGCACGACGAACCCGGGCTCCTGCCCGCGCTCCATCCTGCCCAGCGCGTCGCCGACCTCGGCCGAGCGGACCCAGCGGTTGCGGTACCACTCGGCGCGGCCGTCCCGGATCCGGACCCCGTGCACCATCCCGGCGCCGAAGGCCCAGAAGTGGGCGGCGGGATCCTCCACCCCGAGGGGGTTGGGGCCCATCCGCAGGTAGCGCCCGTCCAGGTCGGCGGGGAGGCGGCCGGTCACCGGCAGGTCGTGGACGGTGACCTCCTCCTTGACCGGGGCGAAGGGACCTTCCAGATAACGGTTGCTCATGTTCACTCCTTTGTACGGTGTACGAGGACGACGGTACGCCGTACAGAACAGCAGACAGGCGGTTGAGAAGGTGTACTAGGCCAGCGGACGAGCGGAAACCCGCCCTCGACCTCGGAGACTTGGCACCCCGGCCCCTCGTGCTGTGTACTAGCACAATGGACCGGTACCGGCAGATCATGGCCGACATCAGGCGGCGCGTCACCGAGGGTGAGCTGCGTCCCGGCGACCGCGTCCCGTCCACCCGGCAGGTCGCCGAGCAGTGGGGCGTGGCCACCGCGACCGCCGCCAAGGCGCTGACCGCGCTGCGCCAGGAGGGCGTGGTGGTGACCGTCCCGCGGGCCGGCACCGTGGTGGCGGAGCAGGCCGGCAGCCGCCCCGTACGGCCGGCGCCCGCTCCGTCACCCCCGAAACCGGGCCGCGAACGCGTCGTCGGCGCGGCGATCGCCATAGCCGACGCCAAAGGCTTCGACGCGGTCTCGATGCGCAGCGTCGCCACCGCCCTCGACCTGCCCACGATGTCGCTGTACCGCCACGTGCGCGGCAAGGAGGACCTGGCCGCGCTGATGACCGACACCGCCTTCGGCGAACTGGAGTTCCCCGTCCCGCCACCGGCGGGCTGGCGGCCCAGGCTGGAGCTCGCCGCCCGCCTCCAATGGCGCCTGTACCTGCGCCATCCCTGGCTGCCCCGGCTGGTCTCGCTCACCCATCCCCAGCCGATGCCGAACATGTTCCGCTACGCGGACTGGGCGATGAGGGCCGTGCACGAGCTCGGGCTCGACCCCGAGGCGGGCCAGATGGCGTGGTGGACGGTCGCCAACTACGTCAGGGGCACGGCCACCAACCTGGAGCAGCAGGCGGAGTCCGAACGCGACACCGGCCTGACCTCGGACCAGTGGTTCACCTCCCACATGCCGATCTTCCAGGCGGGCCTGCCGTCCGGCGCGCTGCCCGCGCAGGAGACACCCCAGGACTTCGACCTGACCGCGTTCTTCGAGTTCGGGCTGCAGCGCGTGCTGGACGGCATCGCCGTGCTCGTCGGCCGGCGCGGCGCAGGGCTCCGGGCTCGGAACCCTGCGCGGACGCTCACGCGGTGACGGTCAGGGTGAGGACGGCGACGCGGTCGGCGGAGGTGCCGTTGGCGCGTACCGCGATGGAGTAGGTGCCCGGTGCCGTGCCGGCGCCGGCCGTCACGGTCAGCGTGGAGGCGGCGCCGGAGGTGATGGCGGGCGGGGTGAAGCCGGCCGTGGCGCCCGGGGGCAGGCCGGTGGCGTACAGGCTGATGTCCTGCGCGGGGGGCGCGGTCGTCACGGTGGAGACGGCGACGCTCACCTGGCCGCCAGCCAGCACGGTCGCGGCGGCGGGGGTGAGGGTTACGGCGAAGGTGTTGCGGCAGCCCGGGGGCTCACCGGCCACGGCGGGGACCCGGACGGCGTTCCAGGCGGTGCGCACGGTCTTCAGCTCCACGCAGGAGCTGGGGAACAGCTGGCCGGCCGCCTCCAGGGAGGCCTTGCGGGCGCGTTGATGCGTCCAGATCTGGGTTTTGCGCAGCAGCGTGCCCATGAAGATCTGGCCGGCCTTGCGGATGCCGAGCCCGGCGATGATGGAGTTGTCGCAGGTCGGGCTGGGCGGCTGGCCGTTGGCCGGGTTGCTGCCCTCGGCCAGCAGGTAGAACCAGTGGTTCTGAACGCCGGCTCCGATCTGGGGCATCATGGGCGGGACCTGGCTGGAGAAGCAGTCCGGGTGGCCGCTCTCCGTGGAGGGCCGGTACATGTAGCGGATCGGGCCGCTGCCGGCGATGTTGACCTCCTCGCCGACCATGTAGTCGGGCGGGTCGAGGGTGGCGGGCTGGTTGGCGTAGTGCTCGGTCAGCGCGCCGAAGATGTCGCCGGCGGACTCGTTCAGGATCATCTTCTCGTTGGTGCCGAAATCCTGGCCGGGAGTGTGGGCGAAGACGGCGTGCCCGTACTCGTGCGCCACCACGTCCATCGAGGTGACCTGGCGGCGGTTGTCGGCGGTGCGGCCGAAGCTGGCGTTGATCCCGTTCCAGTAGGCGTTGACGGCGTTCAGCCCGACGCGTGCGGGGAAGCCGCGTCCCAAGCCGTCGAAGCCGTCGCGGTTCAGCCAGGCGTCGAGCATCTCCCACTCTTTGCCGATCGCGTACAGCGTGTCCACGCAGGCGGTCTCCAGGTTGGTCCCGCTGCCGTCGCCCCAGGAGTCGTCGGGCCCGGTGTAGGCCACGCCGTTCTGCCCGCCGCAGCCGATTCCCGGGCGCATCGGGTCGGTCATGGAGTAGGTGCCGCCGGACAGGCGCGTGGGGATGGTGACGGGGTCGCCGTTGTAGAAGCTGTTGCCCACCCCGGCCATGACCTCGTCGGACCTCTGCACGATCGCGCCGGTCCTGGCGTCGACGAAGACGTGCGGCCTGCTCGGCCTGCCCCGGTCGGCGCCGGTGACCACGACCTCGTAGACCAGGCGGCCGCGTCCTTCCGCCATGACGCTCAGCTTCGGGGCGGCGACCGACGTGACCTCGCTCAGCTGGGCCCTGGCCAGGCGCGCGGCCTCGTCCGCGCTGAGGCTGGGGGTGGTGTCCACGTCCAGGGCGGCCTCCTGGGAGACCGAGGTGCTCAGTACGCCGCCGGCGGCGTCGGTGACCACGACGAAGTCGCCGCCGTGGACCGGCAGGCCCGCGTACGTGCGGGTGTAGGGCGTGTAGCGCAGGCCGCCCTGACCGGCGATCACGCGATGGCGGGTGTAGGCGTCCTTGGGCGAGCTGTGCAGCAGGGCGGGCCTGGAGGTCACCAGGTGGTCGGTGGCCGCGGTGACGCGATCCGGCGTCTTCGGCGGGTCGGCGGCGGCGGGCGGGATCGAGAGGGTCACGAGCACGCTGACGGTGCCCGTGACCATGGCTAACGCGACACGGCGTCTCACGGGAGGCGCTCCTTCGAGCTGGGCGGCGGCGGGCGGGTGCCGGGCCGCCGGCTACGAATGGGGGAGGAGCCTCTTGCATTCGATCCGATGAGACACACGCGGTCAATGTCCGAGTCAGGACGGCTGCTGGTCCTCGCCCACGACGCGCAGGTCGTCGCCGAGGGCGCCGGCGATCTCGGCGGCGCGGGAGTGGTCGGCCAGATGGCGGGTCAGGTAGGCGGCGGCGTGGCCGTGGGTGCGCGACCACCAGCCGGCCGAGCCGCCGATGCCGCCTTTGGCGATCTTGCCGGAGTCGCGGACGAAGCCGAGGGTCCAGGTGATCCGGGTGCCGAAGACCTCGTCGAAGTCGGTGACCTGGGCGGCCAGCAGTTCCTCGTGGAGTTCCCGGCCCAGGAGTTGTCCTACGGGACCGGCCGGATCGGTGAGGTGGGAGAAGAAGCGGGCGATCGTGGTGGCGGTGGACTGGAGGTTGACCGCGCCGAAGACGGCTTGGCGCCATGGGATGGCGTTGGTGCGGGTCGTGTCGAGGGCTCCGGCGGGGATCTGGAGCCAGGGGGCGGCGTGCAGGTGCCGGGGCCAGGCCGGGTCGGCGTACTCCAGGTCGGCGACGCGGTCCAGGTGCCGCTCGGGTACGCCGAACCACGCGTCCAGGTCGAGCGCGGGGCGTACCACGTCGTGGTGGATCCGGCCGAGGGTCGTGCCCGCCGTCGCGCGCAGGGCGGCGTCCACCAGGTGGCCGTACGTCAGGGCGTGTTCGCCCAGCCTGGTGCCGGGGGTGTACTCCGGGGGCGCGTGCACCAGGCTCTCTCGCAGCGCCGTCTCGTCCAGCAGGTCCGTGCCGGCGGCCTCGGCGGGGAAGCGCGGCTGGCCGGCCCGGTGGGTGAGTACGTGGCGGAGGGTGGTGGCCTGCTTGCCGTTGACGCCGTACTCCGGCCAGCGTGCGGCCAGGGGTTCGTCCAGGGTCAGGGCGCCGTCGCGCACCGCAACCAGGGCGGCGATGGTGACGAAGGCCTTGGACAGGGAGTACGGCATGACGAGGGTGTCGGGCCGCCAGGGCCGGGTGCGTCCGGCGTCGGCCCAGCCGCCGGACAGGTTCACCACCTCGCGGCCGTCGCGCCAGACCGAGACGCCGGCGCCGGTCTCCCGGCCGCTGTCGAGGAGGTCCTGGAAGACCTCGCGTACGCGTTCGTAGCCGGGTTCGGCGAAACCTTGTGTCCTCATGGCATCCACATTACCCCGTGGGGGTATGCAGGGCGGGCCGGTAGATGAGCTCCTGGGTGTGGCCGTCGAGCGTCCGGTGCTCGATCAGTTCGAGGTCGAAGTCGAGCGCGCCCTTGAAGACGGGGTCCTGCCCGGTCCGGCCGGTGATCACGGGGAAGAGCGTCACCTGGACGTAGTCCACCAGGCCGGCGGCCATCAGCGCCCGGTTCATCGACAGGCTGCCGTGTGAGCGCAACGGCACCCCGGACGTCTCCTTGAGCCGGGCCACGACCTCGACCGCGTCACCGCTCTCGACGCTCGCGTCCGGCCAGTCGAGCGGTTCCCGCAGCGTGGCCGACACCACCGTCGCCGGCAGGTTCAGCATCCGGGTGACCCAGGGGTCACGGACATCCGAGTCCTCGGTGCTCGTGGCCAGCATCCGCGCGAACGCCCGATGCGTGGTGGCGCCGAAGACCATCCGCTGCTCCTGCCCGTACAGGGCGAACCGGCGCTCCAGCAGTTCGGGGCCCTGCTTGCCCCAGTAGCCGCCCCAGTCGCCGCCGGCGGCGCCGAAGCCGTCGAGGCTGGAGAAGACGTCGAAGGTGTAGGAAGCGGTCATGATGCCCTCCTCGGGTGCGGTCGGAAGTACAGACTCGCGGCCCCGGCGAAACTCATCGGTGCCACTGGTAGCGGCGCTCCGGGCGGCCGGCGCCGCCGTACCGCAGAGAGACCTCGACCTGGCCGATGGCGGTGAGATGTTCGAGGTAACGGCGGGCACTGACGCGGGAGATGCCCACCTGGGCGGCGCACTCGGTGGCCGACAGCGTGCCGCCGGTCGCGTGGAGCGCTCGCTTGACCAGTTCGGCCGTCTCGACGCTCATGCCCTTGGGCAGTACGGCGGGCGCCGGCGAGCCGGCCCCGGCCAGGAGCCGGTCCACGTCGGCCTGGCTGGTGATGACCGTCGTGCCCAGGCCGGCCCGCTGGGCCGCGTAGTGCTCCAGCCGGACGCGCAGGTCGTCGAAGTCGAACGGCTTGAGCAGGTAGTCGCTGACGCCCCGGCGCGCGGCGCCGCGCACGGTGTCGGACTCGCGGGCGGCGCTGATCACGATGACGTCGCAGTCGTGCCCGGCGGCGCGCAGGCGGGTGATGACCTCCAGGCCGAACAGGTCGGGCAGGTAGAGGTCGAGCAGCACCAGGTCGGGCCGCAGTTCGGTGACGCGGTCGAGGGCCTGCCGGCCGGTGCCGGCGGTGCCGATCACGCGGAATCCGGCGACCTGGTTGACGAAGCCGCTGTTGACCTTGGCGACCATGAAGTCGTCGTCCACGACCAGTACGTCGATCATCGCAGGATCTCCTCGGCGGCCTGCCGCCCGATGGACATGCGGGCGGTGAACACGGCGCCGTCGGCGGTGTTGGCGACCGCGACCTCGCCGCCGCGGCGGCGGCAGACGAGCTGGGTGAGCGCCAGCCCGATGCCGCGTTCGCCGCCTTGCGCGGCTTTGGTGGTGAAGCCGCGGGTGAACACCTCCTGGGCGAGTTCGGGGGCGACGCCGGGGCCGGAGTCGCGTACCACGATCTCGACGCTGGAGGTGTCCTGGCGGAGCTCGACGTCGACCCAGGCGCCGTCGGCGGTGCCGGCGGCGGCGTCGATGGCGTTGTCGACCAGGTTGCCGGTGACCGTGGCGACGTCCGCGGCGTCCAGGGGGTCCAGCCGGTCCAGCGCGGTGCGTTCGGACAGGCGGAGCTCGACGCGGCGTTCGGCGGCGAGCGAGGATTTCGCCATCAGCAGCGCCGCGAGCGAGGTGTCGCCGATGCGGCTGCTGAGGTTCAGGTCGAGGGATTCGCGGTGCTCGCGGATGGCCCGGATGTAGCGGACGACCTCGTCGTGCTCGCGCACCTGGATGAGCCCGGAGATGACGTGGAGCTGGTTGGCGAACTCGTGTGCCTGGGCCCGCAGCAGCTCGGTGGAGCTGCGGAAGGAGCCGAGTTCGCGTTCGAGCCGGGCGAACTCGGTGCGGTCGCGCAGGGTGGTCACCGAGCCGAGGCGGCGTCCGTCCTTGCTGATGGTCATGCGGTTCATCACCAGCACGCGCCCACGGTGGATGGCGATCTCGTCGCGGGCCTCGTCGGCGCCGCTCAGCACGTCGTACAGGCGATCCTGGATGCCCAGCGCGGTCAGGCTCATCCCGACGCAGTGCTCGGGAAGGTCCAGCAGCGTCCTGCCCACGTCGTTGACCAGGGTGAGCCTGCGCTGCTGGTCGAGCGCGACGACACCTTCGGCGATGCCGTGCAGCATGGCCTCGCGGTGTTCTGCCAGGCCCGCGATCTCGCGCGGCTCCATGCCCAGGGTCTGGCGCTTGATCCGCCGGGCGAGCAGCCACGAGCCGAGCCCGCCCAGCAGGCTGGCCACCCCGAGGTAGGTCAGCAGGTAGGAGGAGGCGCCGGCCAGCCGTTCCCAGACGGTGGGAGCGGCCACGCCGATCGAGACCGTCCCGAGGTGACGGCCGTGATTGCCGGGGGCGTCGTCGAGGACCGGCACCTGGGCGGCGACCTCGGTGACTCCGTCGACGACCAGGTGGCCGGACCATCCCCGCGCCTGCGCGACGCCCGGGTCGCCCAGCGGCAGCTCGCCGCCGAGGAGCGTGGTGTTCGTCGAGCTGATGATCGTGCCGTGGACGTCGGCGACGGTCACCGACGTGACGCCGGAGCGCGTCAGCGTCGCATGCACCAGCGGGGCGAGCACCTCACGCGGCGCCGGCTGGTCGATCTGGGCGCGGATCAGCGGGTTCCACGCCAGTTGCTCGGTCAGGGCGCTCACCCGCCGTCCCTCGACCCGGTCGAACGTGGCGGCCGACTGCGCCAGAGAGATCGCGCCCACGGCGAACAGGACGACCACCACAACGGCCAGTTGCAGGATCAACATCTCGCCGGCCAGGGTCGGGCGGCGGCGTCTCACGAACACAATGAACACAATCTCCGCTGGTCACACAAGGCAGACGGCCCGTCGTCCGGGTTCGCATAATCATGGCGCCGCGCTTCTCCCGACGAAAGAGACCCACTGTGAGAATTCACCTCAGCGCTCTCGTGGCGCTGTCGATGATCGCGCTCAGCGCCTGCGGAGCGACCGCGCCGAAACCGGACGGCACGCGCGCGGGCGGGGCGGGCGCGCCCATCAGCGGGCTGCGCATCATGGTGCCCAACACCCCCGGCGGCGGCTACGACACCACCGCCCGCACGGCCGCGAAGGTCATGGAGGACACCAAGATCGCCACAGGGGTTCAGGTGTTCAACCTGCCCGGCGCCGGAGGCACGGTCGGCCTGCAGCGCACGATCAACGAGAAGGGCAACGGCAAGCTCGCCCTTCTCATGGGCCTGGGCGTGGCCGGCGCCTCGTACGCCGCCAAGTCCAAGGCGACCCTCACCCAGACCACCCCGATCGCCAAGCTCATCGAGGAGGCCGGCGCGATCGTGGTGTCGAAGGACTCGCCGTATCGGACGATCGGTGACCTGGTGGCGGCGTGGAAGAAGGACCCCGGGAAGGTGACGGTCGGCGGCGGGTCCTCGCCGGGCGGGCCGGACCACCTGCTGCCCATGCAACTGGCCAGGGCCGTCGGCATCAACCCCAAGCAGGTCAGCTTCGTCTCCTACGACGGCGGCGGCGAACTGCTGCCCGCCATCCTGGGCAACAAGATCGGCTTCGGGGCCAGCGGCTACGGTGAGTTCCTCGACCAGGTCGAGGCGGGCACCGTACGCATCCTCGCGGTGACCAGCGCGGAGCCGATCGACGTCGTCAAGGACGTGCCCACGCTCAAGGCGTCCGGCATCGACCTCGTCTTCAGCAACTGGCGCGGCATCGTGGCGCCGCCCGGGATCAGCGACGCCGACAGGAAGACCTGGATCGACGCCATCACCAGGATGCACGACTCGCGGGAGTGGAAGGCCGAACTGGCCAAGCGCGGCTGGACCGACTCCTTCCTCACCGGCGACCGGTTCACCGCCTACCTCGCCGAACAGGACAAGAACGTCGTCGGCATCCTCGCCGAACTCGGGCTGGCATGAGCCACGGCACCCCGGCGGCGGCGAAGGACCGCGCGCAGTACGGCGTGTGCGCGGTCCTGGCCCTCGCCGGCGTCCTGGTGATCGCCGACAGCCTCGGGATCACTCATCTGACCAGCAGCAACGACCCCATCGGGCCGCGCCCGGTCCCGGTCATCCTGGGCGTCTGCCTGCTCGGGGTGGCGATCGGGTACGCCGCCGACGTCGCCCGCGGCGGTCGCGGCGAGCCGGAGCCCGGCGAGGACGTCGACCTGACCACCCGCGCCGACTGGCGTACCGTGCTGCTGCTGATCGGCGTCTTCCTGCTCAACGCGGCGCTGATCGACTGGCTGGGCTGGGTCGTCAGCGGTTCGATCCTGTTCTGGGGAGCGGCCTTCGCCCTGGGCGACCGGCATCACGTGCGCGGCCTGCTGATCGCGGTCACGCTGGCCCTGGTCACCTTCTACGCGTTCGCGATCGGCCTCGGCGTGAACCTCCCGGCCGGCGTGCTGCGGGGCATCCTGTGACGGACAATCTGAACCTCCTGCTCGACGGCTTCGCCAACGTCATGGCCCCGGGCAACCTCCTGATGGCCCTCATCGGCGTGATCGCCGGAACCGGTGTCGGGGTACTGCCCGGCATCGGCCCGGCCATGACGGTGGCACTCCTGCTGCCCATCACCTACGGCCTGGACCCCACCCAGGCGTTCATCCTGTTCGCCGGCATCTTCTACGGCGGCATGTACGGCGGCTCGACCACGTCCATCCTGCTCAACACGCCGGGCGAGTCCTCCTCGGTCATCACGGCCATCGAGGGCAACAAGATGGCCAAGGCGGGCAGGGCGGCCCAGGCGCTGGCGACCGCGGCGATCGGCTCGTTCGTCGCCGGCACGATCGCCACGCTGGCGCTCGTGCTGGTCACACCGTTCGTGGTGAGCTTCGCCGTCAGCCTCGGCGCGCCCGACTACTTCGCCATCATGCTGCTGGCCTTCGTCGCCGTCTCGGCCACGCTGGGCGCCTCCCGGGTACGCGGCTTCGCGTCCCTGCTGATCGGGCTGGTCATCGGGACGGTCGGCATCGACGGCGTCACCGGCCAGCAGCGGCTCACGCTCGGCATCCCCCAGCTCGCCGACGGCATCAACGTGGTCGTCGTCGCCGTCGGCATCTTCGCCGTCGGCGAGGCGCTGTGGGTCGCCGCGCACCTGCGCCGCACGGCCGTCCCCGTCGTCCCCGTCGGGCGGCCGTGGATGGGCGCGGAGGACTGGCGGCGATCCTGGAAGCCGTGGTTGCGCGGCACCGCGCTCGGCTTCCCGTTCGGCGCCCTGCCCGCCGGCGGCGCGGAGATCCCCACCTTCCTGTCGTACGTCACGGAGAAGCGGCTCGCAGAACGGCCGGAAGAGTTCGGTCACGGCGCGATCGAAGGCGTCGCCGGACCGGAGGCCGCCAACAACGCCTCGGCCGCCGGCACGCTCGTGCCGATGCTGGCCATCGGCCTGCCCACCACGGCCGTGTCCGCGGTGATGCTCGCCGCCTTCGAGTCCTACGGCATCCAGCCGGGGCCGCTGCTGTTCGAACGCCAGCCGGCCCTGGTCTGGACCCTGATCGCCAGCCTGTTCCTGGGCAACCTGCTCCTGCTGGTGCTCAACCTGCCGCTCGCTCCCGCCTGGGCCAGGCTGCTGCGGATCCCGCGCCCCTACCTGTACGCGGGCATCCTGTTCTTCGCCTCCATGGGCGCCTACGCCGTCAACGCCCAGCCGTTCGACCTGCTCCTGCTGCTCGGGCTCGGCCTGCTCGGCTTCGGCATGCGCCGCTTCGGGCTCCCGGTGCTGCCGCTGATCGTCGGCGTCATCCTCGGCCCGCGCGCCGAGCTCCAGGGCCGCCGCTCGCTGCAACTGTCCGGCGGAGAACTGCCGGGCCTGCTCGGCGGCCCCGTCTCCTTCCTCGTCTACGCCGTCATCGTCATCGTGCTGGCCTGGCCGTGGATCAGGCGTTTCGCCCGGCGGCCCCCACGGCGGCGTAGCGCGCCGCCAGCTCGCCGCACGCCTCGATGAGCTCCGGAGGGCCGCCGCCGCGGAACACCCGCCACCGCGCCCGATCGAGATCCCAGACGAGAAGGCGGTGTGGTTCCACCCGGAGGGGCGGCGGCTCCTCCGCCTCCTCCGCCTCCTGCGCCGCCGTGGCCGCGTAGTCGAAACGCGGCACCTCGCACCAGTCGCGGCGTGCCTGAAGGAGCGAGAGCAGGAGGAGTGAATGGCGGCCATTCGATGTCCGCCTCTGGTGGAACCGTGCCCGCATGGCTTCCCCACATACCGCTTCGCCGCCGGACTCCTCGATGATCACCAGTGGCCGCGTGGCGCTGATCGCCGTCGCCGTAGTGCTCCTCGCCGACTTCATGGAGCTGCTCGACGCCACGATCGTGAGCGTCGCGGCTCCCGAGATCATGCGTGAGCTCGGCGCGAGCGAATCAGCGATTCAGTGGACGGTCGCCGGCTACACGCTCGCGATGGGCGCCGTGCTCATCACCGGAGGGCGGCTGGGCGATCAGTTCGGCAGGCGGCGCGTCTTTCTCGGCGGACTGTCCGGATTCGGCGTCGCGTCGGTGCTCTGCGCCCTGGCGCCGAGTCCCGAGGCGCTGATCGCCACTCGTGTGCTGCAGGGCCTGGCCGGTGGACTCATGGTGCCGCAGGTGTTCGGGATCATCCGCTCCTCGCTGCGCCCCGCCGCCCGCGCCAAGGCGTTCGGCGCGTACGGGGCGGTGCTCAGCCTCGCGTCGGTCGCCGGACCTCTGCTCGGCGGGTTCCTCGTCGACGCCGATCTGTTCGGCCTCGGGTGGCGCGCGATCTTCTGGGTGAACATTCCCATCGCGATCGCCGGCCTGATCCTCGGCGCGAGATACCTGCCCGAATCGCAGGCCGAGGAGAAGCCGCGGCTCGACGTTCCCGGCGCCGTTCTGGGCGCGGTGACGTCCGTGCTGGTGCTGCTGCCGCTCGTCCAGGGCCGCGAATGGGGCTGGCCCTGGTGGGGCTACGCGATGATGGCGAGTTCCCTGCTGACCGGCGGGCTGTTCCTGCTCTGGGGGCGCCGGGTCTCATCGCGCGGGGAGCAGCCGGTCTTCGATCCCGCCCTGCTCAGGGTGCGATCCTTCTCCGGCGGGCTCGCCGCCTCGCTGCTCTTCTTCGGCGCCGTCGGTTCGTTCTTCTTCCTGTTCTCGCTGTACCTGCAGCTCGGGCTGGGGATGAGCGCGTGGGAGACCGGGCTGGTGATCGTCCCCTACGCGGCCGGCGCGATCGTGACCTCCGGCATCGGCGTCCAGTTCGCCGGCCGGGCCGGGCGGGCGCTCCTGATCGGCGGAGCTCTGGTCCTGGCGGTGTCCCAGGTCGTCCTGCTCGTGGTCGTGGGCACCGGGGCTCACCCCGGCTACTGGCTCCTGGCGCTGCCGCTGTTCATCGGCGGCCTGGGCCTCGGCCTGACCGCGCCCTCGCTCGTCAACGTGATCCTGGCCGGGGTGCCGGCGAGGGCCGCGGGTTCGGCCGGCGGCGTGCTCACGACCGTCAGCCAGATCGGCAGCGCCGTCGGTGTCGCGGTGCTCGGCGGAGTCTTCTTCGCCGGTGTCGATGGGGCGCTGGCCGCCGGGACGGCCGTGTCCGACGGATTCGCGCAGGCGTTCGCCGCGATCCTTCCGTGGCAGATCGGGTTCTACGTGCTCGCGGCGGTGCTCATGCTGCTGCTGCCCGCGCGCGCCGCCGTGTCCGCGGATTGAAGTTGCTCAGTTGTACTTACTAAGTTTTACTGAATACATGGCAGGGAGAACATCGGAGCTCGGCCGCTTCACGGACGTGGCGCTGCTGGTGCTCATCAGCCTCGCGGAGGGGCAGAAGCACGGATACCGGATGATCGGCGATATCGAGGAGTTTTCCGGGACGTCGCTGGAGCCGGGCACGCTCTACGGCGCGCTGATGCGGCTGGAGGAGCGTGGCTGGATCGAGCGGGTGGAGTCGACCGAGCGGCGCAAGCCGTACCGGATCACCGAGAGCGGACGTGACGCGCTGCGTGAGCAGCTCGCCACGCTGCGCCGGGTCGAACGGGCAGGATTCAGGCGAGTGGCATGGGGGCAGGCGTGAGACGGCGTAGGGGCGTGCTGCGGATCGTGGCAGGGGTCGTGCTGGGGCTCTATCCGAAGCCGTGGCGGGAGCGTTACGGCGAGGAGGTCGCCGACCTGGTCGACTCGCGGCCGGTGCGGCTGCGCACGGTGGCCGACCTGGCCGGCGGGGTGGCCGACGCGTGGGTGCACCACCGGCGCGTTCCCGGCGCCCGGCCGCCGCGCGTGCCGCTCCCGGCGATCCTGGCCGTCGGCGCGGGCGCGCTGGGGTTGTTGTGGAATCCGGGTGTACGCGACGCCGCCAGCCTGCACGGCGTGTGGGAGCGGGCGGCCGGAGCGGGCGCGATCGCCGCCGAACTGCACAGGACGGCCACGGCGTTGTTCGCCATGACGGGGCTTCTGGCGCTGCTGTCGCTCTGGCAGGTCGCCGTGAGGGTACGCGCCGCCGGGAAGGACGCGCAGGACCGGGCGATCAGGGGGCGGATGGTCATGGTGGCGGCCCTGGTCGCCGTCCCGGCCGGGTTCGTCGTCGCCGCCTACGTCGGCCTCGGATTCCTGGACGTCGGCCATCCCGTCGGGCCCCTCGGGGAGGCCATGCTGGGCGGCTTCTTCTCGCCGATCGTCATGGCCCTCGTCCTGCCGTTGCCCCTCACCGCGGCGGCGTCTCCCCGGCTCGCGGACGCCGTACGCGCCGCCGGCAAGTCGCTCGCGGTGGCCGCCATCCTGAACGCGATCGCCTGGCTGGCCGTGGCGACCCTCCTGGCGATCGGGCTGAGGCAGGCCTCGCCGTGGTTCGCGATGGCCGTGGCGGCCAGCGCGCTGGTGAGCACCGGCATGGCGGCGCTGGTGGCGCGGGCCGTGCTCAGGCGGGCCCCGCACGACCCGGTCGGGCCTTCCTCGATCGGCCGCCTCCCGGCCTGAGGCGTCGCACCGCTCCTGCCTACTCCTGCCAGTCCGCGTCGGGGATCTCGTCGGCCAGGGAGAGTATGACCGAGCCGCTGACCGGTTCCGGCCCCAGGTCGCCCTGGGCATGGCGCAGCGCCAGTACGGCCCTGGCCGCGACGTCCCCGATGGTCGCGTACACGTGCGGCGCGTCGGCGGAGAAGGCCACGAAGTCGCCGGTGGACAGCGTGACCGGCTGGTCCACCGGCCCGGCGGTCAGCGTGCCCGCGGTGACCACGATGTTCTCCACCCCGGCGTGGCCGCGCGAGCGGTACTCCTGGCCGGGCAGCACGATCATCTCGTAGAACTCCACCGTGTCCAGGCCGCTGGAGCTGAACCTGTGCATGAAGCGCAGATCCAGATTCGGCCGGGTGACCCGCGCGCCCTGGTCGGCCCGCACCACGGTGACGGGCGGCCGCCTGGCGCCGTCGATGAGGTCGGTCACCGGCACGCCCAGAGCGGCGGCGAGTGATGTCACGGTCTCCAGCGTCGGGTTGCCCTGCGAGCGTTCCAGCAAGGACAAGGTGGCGGGGCCGACGCCGGCCCGCCGCGCCAGTTCCGCGCTCGACAGGCCGCGCAACCGCCGCAACCGCCGCAGATTCGCGGCCAGCAAGTCAATGATCTCCACGTTACCCATCACAACCTCCGGGTGAATTCTCGCGCCCTTTGAAGGCTCCTCTGGGCGGAAGGGGGGCTTGACGATTGGGGTGCTCGGCGTTCAGTATGCGATGTCATCGTTCGATTCGTCGAATTGTAGAGCTACGAGCAGGGAGTTTGCATGCCGTCAGAGATCGTTGCCCGGGTCATGTCAGGTCTCTCGGAGACCATCGGCGTCCGTTTCTCGGCCAGTGAGGGCGAGCACCGCGCCGCCGAGTTCCTGTCCGAGTGCTTCCGCGAGCAGGGCCTGCCGACCACGTTGCAGCGCCTCAGCTTCGTCGGCTGGTCGGTGACGCGCGCGCCCAGCCTGACCGTGGCGATCGGCGGCGCCGAGGAATCCCTGGAGGTGGCGCCCGTGGTCTACTCCGCACCGGCCGACGACCTGACCGGGACACTGCGCAGGTACGGCGTCAAAGTGCTCATCGAGGGCCTGTACGAGATGCCCACCATGGAACTCGTGGACGGCGCCGGAAACCCCGTCGCCCAGATCGTGGTCAACGCGAGCGGCGACGCGATCCCGCTGATCAACCCCAGCGCGCTGTATCGCGTCCCGATGGTGGTGGTGTCCGCCAAGGACGGCGAACGGCTGCTCGCCGCGATCGACGCGGGCACACCGGCGACCGCGCGGGTGTCCATCGGCACCCGGCTCGACCCCGACGCCTACTCCTACAACGTGATCGCCACCTACGAGGGCGACCCGTCCTCCGGCGACTACGTGGTGGTCTGCGCGCACTACGACACCCAGCTCGACACCCCCGGCGCCTACGACAACGCCTCCGGCACGGCCGGCATGTTCGGCGTACTGGAACACCTGCGGGCCAACGACATCGTGATGAACGTCAAGTTCGTCGGCATCGCGGGGGAGGAGGTGGGCATGTTCGGCTCCCACTTCTTCGTCAACGACCTCACCGAGCGCGGCCTGCTCGGCCACGTGCGCTACTGCGTCTGCCTCGACCAGATCTCCGGCGGCGACTTCTTCTGGCTGTGGTGCACCGACCCGGACCTGCGGGCCACCGCGCTCGAGGCCATCGAGGGGGCCAAGGTCGCCGAGATCGGCGAGGTCAGGGTGGACGACAACAAGCCGGGCGCCGACCACTGGGCCTTCCACGAGCGGGGCATCCCCGCCCTCCTGCTCATGTGGTGGCGCCAGGCCGACTACCACAAGCCGGGCGACACGTTCGACAAGGTCGACTTCGGCCGCGTCGACGTCGCCGTCGAGGCCGCCGGACGACTGCTGGCCTCGCTCGCCAAGCAGATGTGAGGAACCGGATGTCCACCACCACGCGAACGCCGTCACCACCCGCGGACACCCCGTCCGCCACCCGGCCCGCCGGGCGGCGGACCGCCACGGCGTTCGCCGGCGGACTCTCGTGGCGGCAGTGGGCCCTGGTGGCGCCCGCCGTACTCGCGACGCTTCTTCTCTTCGTCGCCCCGCTGGGGCAGATGGTCGCCGCCAGCTTCACCGGCGGGGCGTCGGCGTACGGGCGGGTCCTGACCGACGGGCTCTACTTCGAGGTGACCGTCACCACCCTGCGGGTGTCGCTGATCGCCACCGCGGTGACCGTGGTCGTGGGGTACGCCACCGCCTGGTGCATGGCCCGCTGCGTGCGCAGCGCGGCGGTACGGCGGGCCCTGCTCCTGCTTCTGGTCACCCCGCTGTTCATCTCCGCGGTGGTCAGGTCGTTCGCGTGGCTCGTCCTGCTGGGCAAGGAAGGGCTGGTCAACGATGTCGTCAGGGCGCTCGGGCTGTCGCGGGAGGGCTGGTCGCTGCTCTACAACGAGACCGGCGTGATCATCGGCCTGGTCTACATCCTGCTGCCCTACACCACCCTGTCGATCCTGTCGGCCTTCGAGGCGCTGGACGGCCGGCTCGAACGCGCGGCGGCGGACCTGGGCGCGACCGCCTGGCGCCGGTTCACCTCCGTGACGCTGCCGCTGACCGTGCCCGGCGTCGCCAGCGGGGCGCTCATGGCGTTCGCGATGGCGGTCACCGGGTACGTCACCCCGGCCGTGCTGTCCGGCGGCCAGGTGCGGGTGCTGTCCATGCTGATCTACGAGCAGACCCTGGTGACCTTCGACTGGGTGACGGCCAGCGTACTCGCGGTGCTGCTGCTGGTCCTCTCGCTCACCGCGGTCATCTTCTACCTGCGGATGCTCAGGCGGTACGCGATGGAAGGAGCACGATGAGCCAGGGAATGGAGACCGGCCGCGTGGCCAGGACCGCGGGCAGGCTGTGGCTGATCCTGGTGTCGCTGTTCCTGCTCGCGCCCTCGGTGGTGCTGCTGGGCACGGCGGTCACCACCACCGGGTACCTGGCCTTCCCGCCCGAGGGCCTCACGCTGCGGTGGTTCGCGCTGGTGCTGTCGGACCCGGCGTGGGTGGACTCGATCGTGGCGTCGGCCAACATCGCGCTGATCGCCACCGTCGTCGCCGCGGCGCTGGCGGTCCCCGCGACGCTGGCGCTGACCTCGCCGCGGATGCCCGGCCGCGACACCGTCGAGGCGCTGCTGACGATGCCGATGCTGGTGCCGCAGATCGTGCTGGGCGTCGGGCTGCTCCAGTTGCTGCTCGTCCTCGGGGTGGGGCGGACGTACCCGGGCTTCGTCATGGCGCACGTGATCCTGGCGCTGCCGTTCGTGCTGCGCAGCGTGCTCACCTCGCTGCGCGGCGCGCCCAGAACGCTCGAACAGGCCGCGGCCGACCTGGGAGCCGGCCCGTGGCGCAGGTTCGCCCACGTCACCCTGCCGCTCATGCGCACCGGGCTGGGCGCCGGATGCCTGCTCGGCTTCGCGGCCAGCTACGTCAACGTCGAGGTCAGCATGTTCCTCTCCACGCCGGCGCTGAACCCGCTGCCGGTCAAACTGCTCAACCAGGTCGCGTACACGGTGGATCCCGGGGTGTCCGCGGTCTCCACCCTGACCGTGGCACTGGCCTTCGTGGCCATGTTGATCGTGGACCGGGTGTCCGGTCTCAAAGCGGCGGGAGCACCCTCATGACCCGGACAGGACGCGGGCTCGCCGCCCTCGCCGCGGCCGCGCTGCTGGTGAGCGCGTGCGGGAACGTCATAGACGCGCAGAACCAGGCCAAGTCCGGCGAGGACCACGGCGGCGGCAAGCTGCTTCGCGTCGCGATCTTCGGCGGCTCCTGGGAGAAGGGCATCAGGCAGAGCGTGATCGCCCCCTTCGAGAAGGAGACCGGCATCCGCGTGCAGGCCGAGATCGGCACCTCCACCGTCACGCTGGGCAAGCTGCGCCAGTCGCCGGACGCCGTCGACGTCGCCCTGCTCGACTCGGGCATCTCCGAGGCGGCGCGCGCCGAGAAGCTGGTGGCCGCCCTGCCCGAGGACAAGATCCCGGCGATGTCCGAGCTGGCCGATCGCGCCAAGCTGCGCGACCGCGACGGAGTCTGGGCCCTCACCATGGGCTACTGGGCCCTGGGCCTGGCCTACAACAGCGAGAAGGTGAAGACGCCGCCCGGCTCCTGGGAGGACCTGTGGGCGCCCGCGAACGCCGGCAAGGTCGCCATCCCGGCGCCCGCGACCACCGGCGGGCTGCCGCTGGCGCTGCTCGCGGCCGGTCAGTTGGAGGCCAAGGGCGGCGCCGACATCACGCCCGGCCTGACGAGGCTGAGCGACCTGAACGCCGTGTCCTTCTTCGACTCCTCCGGCGCGGCCAGCAACCTGCTGCAGTCCGGCGAGGTCGCCATCGCCGCCCACTACAACTCCGGCGCCTGGCCCCTGGCCGACCAGGGCCTGCCCATGAAGTGGGTGGCGCCCAAGGAGGGAGCGCTGGCCGCCGACAGCCGCTGGCACGTCACCGCGAAGGCGCACAACACGGAGGCGGCCTACAAGTTCCTGGACTTCGCCTCCCGTAAGCAGGCGCAGGAGGGACTGGTCAAGACGCTCTACCTGGCCCCGGCCAGCACCACGGCGGTGATCCCTGCCTCGGTGCGCGAGCGCATGCCGTACGGGCCGGACGGCTCGCTGGACGACCTGCGCTACGTGGACTGGGACATGGTCAACGAGAACAAAGCGAAATGGACGGACGCATGGACCAGGACCGTGCCGCGATGACCGGCGGACAGCTTGAGCTGCGGAAGGTCAGCAAGCGCTACGAGAGCCAGCTCGTCGTGGACGACGTCGACCTCACCGTCGCCGAAGGGGAGTTCCTCACGCTCCTCGGCCCGAGCGGCTGCGGCAAGACTACCGTGCTGAACCTTCTGGCCGGGTTCATCGGCCCCGATGCCGGTGACATCCTCATCGACGGGGTGAGCATGGTGGCCACCCCGCCCAACCGCCGTCCGGTGAACACGGTGTTCCAGGACTACGCGCTGTTCCCGCACCTGAGCGTGCTGGACAACGTCGCGTTCGGACCGCGGATGGCCAGGATGGACCGCAAGGCCCGGCGCGCGCTGGCCGGCGAGGCGCTGGAGCTGGTCGGCATGAGCGGCTTCGGCGATCGCCGCCCGGCCGCGCTGTCCGGTGGCCAGCGCCAGCGTGTCGCCCTGGCCAGGGCCCTGGTGTGCCGGCCCCGCGCGCTGCTGCTCGACGAGCCGTTCGCCGCCCTCGACCTGCAACTGCGCAGGCAGCTCCAGCGCGAGCTGCGAGCCCTGCACACCGAGCGCGGCACCACCTTCGTGTTCGTCACCCACGACCAGGAGGAGGCGGCCACACTCTCGGACCGGATCGCGGTGCTGCGCGGCGGCCGGGTCGAGCAGGCGGGCACACCGGGAGACATCTTCGACCGGCCGGAGACGGCCTTCGTCGCCGGGTTCATCGGCGAGTCGAACGTCCTTCCCGCCGTGACGGGGGAGGCCGGGCTGGTCGTGCCCGGACTGGGCGGCGCGCGGATCCCCGTTCCCGCCGCCCGTCTCCCGGCCGAGGGCGTCGCGATCCGCCCGGAGCGGCTGCGGGTGCTCGCCGCGTCCGAGGACCTTCCGCAGGGCTGGTACGGCGTGCCCGCCCGCACCCTGGACGTCATCAGAGTGGCCTCGGATATCCGCGTCACCGCCGAGACCGAGGCGGGCGCCACGCTACGCGTCACCCTGCCGGTCACCCAGCCCGCCCCGGGCGAGAACGAGAACGTGCGCCTCGCCTTCCATCCCGACCACGTCGTTCCCCTGCCGCAGGCCTGACGTCGTCTTCGGTGCCGGGTCGCAGCCCGCGTACCAGGCACAACGTCGCCAGGACCGACGCCGCGGCCATCACGGACATGGCCACGGCGGGAGAGGTGTACTGCGCGATGGCCCCGGCCAGAGCCGCCCCGACACCCTGCATGGTCATCGTCCCGGACGAATGCAGCCCCAGGGCTTGCCCTCGGATCTCGGCGGGAGTCAGCGCGATCAGCCGCTCCTGCAGGAGCAGGCTGCTCGCGAAGCCCGCCGAGGCCAGCGTGACGGCCACCGCCGCCAAAGGCGGTGCGGGCTCCAGCAGGAAGATCAGATAGGGAGCGGCCAGCAGCAGTCGCAGCGGTACGGCGAGCCGCTCCCGCCACCGCGGCGCGAGGAACCGGCCGACGAGCACGTCCCCGGTCAGCATGCCGAACGCGGCCAGCGCGAAGAGCAGCCCCGCGTGGCCGGGCGCGTACGGGACGAAAAGCGCCTCACAGCCGACGATCAGCCCGTTCGGCACCCAGAGCGCCAGATAGACGTACCGGCGAGGCGCCGACGACCACAGCCGCACGTTGGTGCGCCAGGTGACGGCGACCGACGGGCGGCCGGGAGCACGCGCCGCCCGCCGGGACAGTCCCGAACCCGAGATCAGCGCGCCGGCCAGGGCGAGGACCGCGGCGGCGAGCAGCGTGCCCCGCGGCGACAACACGTTCACCAGCAGGCCGCCCAGCGCGAACCCGCAGATCTGCGTCAGGCCCACCGACATGTTCAGCACCGATCGGCCGAGCAGGTATCCCTCACGCGGAAGGATCTCGTTCAGCAACCCGAACCGCACCCCGCCGCCCAGCGACGCGATCAGCCCGAGGCAGAACAGGACGGCGAAGATCGACCACACCGGCAGCCCGGGAACCGCCATGACGGCCGTGCCGACGCCGAAAGCCGCGGCCAGGGCGCTCAGCGCGGCACGCGGCGGCAGCCGGTCCGCCGCGGACATCAACGCCGTCGCGCCCACCACCTGGGCCAGGGACGGACCGAACATGCTCAGAGCCGCGAGCAGCGGCGAGCCGGTCGCCGCGTAGACGAGCGTGCCCAGCGCCAGGCCGCTCACCGTCGAGGCCATCGTCTGCGCGGCGGAGGCGGCGAACAGCGGCGTGAACTCCGGCACCCGGAAGAGGTCCCCATACGTACGCATGGGGGAATCTCATCGGTGCCGATGGCCGGGCCGGTAAGGTTTCGCGGGGGAGCGAAACATGGGTTATTGGGAAGTCAACGCCGACACCCTCGCCAGGAGCCGGTTCGTGGTGTCCGCGCTGGCCGAGACCACCGCGAGCCTGCTGACCTTGGCGATGGGGAGCGCGGCGCATCCGGGTGAGCGCGCGTGGCTGGATGCCCACCGGCCCGCCTACCGGCGCCGGATGGCCGATGATCCGCTCAGCGCGCTGCTGCTGCGCGCCGCGCTCGGACGCCACTGGATCGCCGACTTCCTCATCCCCACGCCTGACGACGGAGCCACGAGGTTCGAGGACGAACTGGAGCGCGTACGCGAGACCCCCGCCGAGATCATCCACGCGGACCTGGAGGTGACGCTCGGCGGGCCGCTCCCCGCCCCGCTGGACCGCGCCGACCTGGGAGAACGCGCCGCCGACCTGCTGGCGTGGGTGTGGCGGGAGACGGTGTCGCCCTCCTGGCCGCGGCGCCGCAGGGTCGTCGAGGCGGACATCGCCGCCAGGTCGGAGCGGCTGAGCCAGGGCGGGTGGGCCGCGGTGCTGGACGGCATGCGGCCGGGGATGCGCTGGCTGGGGGAGGGCCGGCTGCAGATCAACGCGCACGACAACCCGCCCCGGGAACTGTCCGGCGTCCAGTTGCTGTTCGTGCCGGTGACCCCGGGCTGCGGGCGGTGGGTCAGCTGGCGCCTGCCACACCGCTACGCCGTGATCTACCCCTGCCGGGGAGCGCTCGCCGAAGGTGAGCGGGTGCCGGTGCCCGACGCCTTGAGCAAACTGCTGGGGCAGGCTCGGGCCGGCGTTCTCGTGCTGCTCGCCGGCCCCAAGAGCACGACCCAGCTCGTGGCGCTGACCGGGCAGGGACTCGGTTCGGTGGGGCGCCACCTCAAGGTTCTCCTGGACGCGCGCCTCATCCGGCGCCGGCGGGTGGGCCGCTCGGTTCTCTACTCCCGCACCGATCTCGGCCAGGCCCTGGTCGAAGGCCTGTAGTCGCTCCGCGCGCGAGACGATCTCCACGGCCCGCCCGCCTTGCCGCGAAGGAAGGACACGGTGCGGATCGTGACGTGGCGCGGAGTGCCCAGGGCCTGGGCAAGCCGTGCGGGGATCTCATCGGGTTCCGGCGGCCGGACGCCAAGGTTTCGCGGGCGGGCGAAAGACGAGGTCAGCGCGGGGCGTGGTGACGCACGTTCAGGCGCATGAGGTCCTTCCCGACGATCATCCTGCCGCGGTAGCCGGCCTTCTGCGCGCCGGCACGGGCGCGCTCCTGCCACTGCGCGTGCGGCTGGAAATCTCCGATATGGCTGAGCACAAGGGAATCGACGCCCGACTGCCGGGCCACCGTACCCAGGTCGAGAACGTCCGTGTGGGTCGTGCGCATGTGCTCCACGAAGTGCTCTGAAGCTCCGTGCTCGTGCCACCACTGGGGATCGTTGGCCTCGTGGACCAGGATGTCCGCGCCCTCGGCGAGGGTGGGGATGTTCGGCGTCAATGTGGTGTCTCCGGAGAAGACCACGCTGCCGTGTTCGGTCTCGAACCTGTACGCCAGGCTGGGGAAGACGACGCCGTGGGAGACCAGGATGGCCGTCACCCTGACATCGTCGTTGCTCATCACGGGGAAAGCCTTCATGGCCGGCGCCGTGTTGCCGATGGGGGACGCGCCCACGTCCGGCAGCTTGATCTCATGGACGCGGAGGGCGGCGGCCGGGTCGAATCCGATCTTCTCGGCGATGAAGGTGTTGCTGGAGTAGGCGAAGGCCTCGTTGGAGAGCCTGGTCAGGTCGGCGAGGCCGGGGGTCGGGCGGTGCGGGGCGACCCATTTCGCGCCGGGAACGTCGGGCAGGGCGCCCGCGCTGGGCGGGCCGTAGACGTCGATGCTCGGCAGGGCGCCGGTCTGGGACATGATCGCGGGAGCCATGTACATCGCGAGGTTGAAGTAGTCGGCGATGTGGTCGGCGTGGAGGTGGGTGACGAAGATGCCCTTGAGCTTTGCCGGGTCCAGGCCGGCGCGTACGTACTGCGACACCGCCCCGCGGCCACAGTCGACCATGTAGACGTTGCCCCGGACGACGAGCGCGCTGGCGATGCCGAAGCGCCCGCTCGAAGGCGTCGGACCGGCCGCGGTTCCCAGCAGGACCAGGTCGGTTCCGCCGGAGGGTGTCCTCGCCAGCGCGGGCGCCGGCTGGGAGAGGGCTCCGACCGACGCGATGCCCGCGGCGATGGCACTTGAGCGCAGGAGCGTTCGCCGGCTCAGCGGACCTGGCGTATGGGCATGGTCGTGATTGTTCACAGACGTTCCTCTCCACGGTGCGGCCTCTCCACGGTGAAGCCTCGACGAGATGACACTTCCACGCCGCCCCGCGCTTTCGCGTCGGTGATATCTACCTACCTCACTACTCTGTGGTACTGTATAGTGGTACTCGGTACTACAAAGTACCGAGAGGGCGAAGAGGACCGCGATGGACGACCTGACGGAGATGCTGAAGGGCACGCTGGAGGGCTGCGTGCTGGAGATCATTGGCGGTGAGGAGACCTATGGGTACGCCATCACCCGCCGGTTGAACGAGCTCGGCTTCGCCGATGTGGTGGAGGGCACGGTCTACACCATCTTGCTGCGGCTGGAGAGGAACGGGCTGGTCGTGGTGACAAAGCGGCCGTCCGGGCAGGGCCCGCCGCGCAAGTTCTACGCGCTCAACGACTCCGGGCGCGCGGAGCTGGCGAAGTTCTGGGTGAAGTGGGAGTACGTGACATCACGGATCGACACACTCAAGGAGGGTGGGCGATGAACTTCTGGGAGACCATCACAGGCAGTGATCTCACCAGGGAATGGAAGGCGTTCGAGGCTCGGGCCGGGGCGCTGCCCGCCGATTACCGGGGGGCCTGGGAGGAGATCAAGGGTCATCTGACCCTGCACGGGGACTTCACCGGCCGCAACCTGATGCCGATCTTCGACGGCGTGCTGGGGCTGCTCGAAGAGAGCGCGGCCGAGGGGCAGAGCGTGGACGAGGTGCTCGGCGACGACATCGCGGGCTTCTGCGCGGCGCTGGCCGGGGGCGAGCGGGCTCGCAGCTATCGCGATCGCTGGCGCGAGCAGTTGAACAGGAACGTGGCCAGGAAACTTGGCCGGCTAGGAGGCTGACATGGGCATCCAGGACATCATCGAGGGCAAGAAGCAGTGGCGGGCGCACATGGCGCGGGTGAAGGCGCTGCCGCCGGACTACCAGATCGTCTACAAGGAGATGCAGCGGTACTTCTTCAAGGTCGGGCCGGTCGACCTGCCCGACGGGCCGCTGCTGCCGGGGATCGTCGACTTCTTCGAGGAAGGCGTCGCCGCGGGCAAGGGCGTCCTGCAGCTCATCGGCAACGACGTCGCCGCCTTCTGTGACGACCTGATCAAGGACACGCCGACCCACGCCGACTTCTACCAGAAGTCCCTCATCGACAATCCCGGCACGACCGAGAAGTAACACCCATCGGCCGGCGGTGAGCCGCGAAGTGACAAGCCACGAACGAGAGAACGGATAGCCGCATGACCACCAACCAGGAAAACTCCCCACAAAGCGGTGTCGAAGAAGGCTGGGGAAAGGTCGCCGACGCGTTCCACGCGAACTTCGACGCCCCCGGCGAGGTCGGCGCGGCGTGCAGCGTCTACGTGGGCGGCCGCCCCGTCGCCAACCTGTGGCGCGGCCTCGCCGATCGCGAGGCGAACCGGCCGTGGCGCGAAGACACGATCGTCCAGGTCGCCTCCACGACGAAGGGCGCCACCGCGATCTGCGCCCACATGCTGGCACAGCGCGGTGAGCTGGACCTGGACGCCCCGGTCACCCAGTACTGGCCGGAGTTCGGCGCCAACGGCAAGGAACAGATCAAAGTACGCTGGCTGCTGTCCCACCAGGCCGGCCTCCCGCTCCTCGACGGACCGCTGACGTTCGAGGAGGCGTGCGCGTGGCACCCGGTCATCCGTGCGATCGAGGCGCAGAAGCCGCTGTGGCAGCCGGGCACCGAGCACGTCTACCACGCCGTCACCTACGGCTTTCTCGTCGGGGAGGTCGTGCGCCGGATCACCGGCAAGTCGCTCGGCACGTTCTTCGCCGAGGAGGTGGCCGCCCCGCTCGGGCTGAGCGCCTGGATCGGGCTGCCGGAAGAGCACGAGGAGCGAGTGGCCCGCCTCCACTACGCCGACGCGTTCAGCGTGGAGGAACTGCTCGCCGGGATGATCGCGTCCACCGGCCTCGACGCGGAGACGGTCACCGCATGGGTCCAATCCCTGTGGAGTCCGGGCTCGATCCAGATGCGCGCCGGCGAGCTCGGCGGCGCCCTGGACAACACCTCCGACTATCACACCACGCGGGCCTGGCGCGCGGCCGAGTTCCCGGCCGCGAACATGCTCGCCGACGCGCACTCGCTGGCGCGGATGTACGCCGCCACGGTCAGCGACGTCGACGGGGTACGGCTGCTCGATCCGCCCGCGGTCGAGACGATGACGGCCGTCCAGACCGACAAGACGCGGATGTACGGGCTGCCGCCCGGCCTGGACATCCCGGCCGACCGGTCCTTCTACATGTCGCTGGGGTTCTGGCGGGCCTGCCCGCCGGCGCCGATGATCGGGCCGGGGTCGTTCGGCCACCCGGGTTCCGGTGGATCGATCGCCCTGGCCGACCCCGACGGCGAGGTCGGCTTCTGCTACGTCACGAACCTCTGGAACTTCCGGCCCGACGACCCGAGGGCGGCGAACCTGGCCAAGGCCGTCCGTTCCTGCCTCGGCTGACATCTACGGGCCGGTTCCGTCAGGGGGCGTCGACCGCCTCGGCCCTGGCGAGGACGGCGGGCTTGAGGGTCTGCGCGCACCACTGCGCGAATCCGGTGGCCGGGCCTGCCTGCGGTGAGCGGTCCACGCCCGAGTCGAGGCCCTGGTCCTTGGCGCGCTTCATGTCGACCATGCCCTCGACGAACGCCTCGTTGAGGCCGTAACCGAGCATGGTGGAGCGCAGTTCCCCGAGCGGCTGACGCCGGTAGCGGACCGGGCGGCCCAGCTCCTCGGTCATGATGCGGGCCAGGTCGTCCGGCGACAGGTCCTGCGGGCCGAGCACCGGAACGCTGCCGACACCGGTCCAGGAACGGTCGAGCAGCAGCCCGGCCGCCGTCGAGGCGATGTCGGCGACGGCCACCAGCGGGGCCGGGCGGTCCGCGGCGACGGTGTCGGTGAAGACGCCGTTCTCGCGGATCGAATCGGCCTCCTCCAGCAGGTTCTCGAAGAACGACGGGCTGGCCAGGGCCCGGTAGGCGACGCCGGAGCCGGCGATCAGGTCGTCCATGGCCAGGGAGGCGGTGACCAGCCCGGCCCGGGCGGCCTGCGGGGTGCCGCGGCCGAGCGCCGAGACGCCGACGACATGGCCGACGCCGTGGGCGGCGAACGCCCGCGCGGCCGGGCGGGTGAAGCCGCTGTACGCCTCGTCCGGTGTGAGGGAGGCGTCCGGCGGCACCAGCCAGAAGACGGCGTCGGCCCCGGTGAAGGCGCGTTCGACGGTCGCGGCGTCGCCGTGCGAGCCGGTGACCACCTCGACCCGTTCGCGCACGGTCTCGGGGAGCCGGGCGGGATCGCGGACGATGACGCGTAGTGCGGGCCCGGCCTCGACCAGCAGCGACAGCAGCCGCCGGCCGATGTTCCCGGTGGGAGCGGTAATGACGATCATGAAAACCTCGCGGTAGGTGCCGGATCGGTACAGCCCCCATCGTGAGGAGTCCCACCGTATTGCCACAATGGGAACTTCAGCATCCAATCATTGCCCGAAATGGAATGATTCCGGTGACCAGCCCAGATCCGAACCTCGACGCCAACCTCGCCATTGCCCTCGACGCGTTGCTGACCGAGCAGAGCGTCACCCGGGCCGCCGCGAGGCTGCGCACCTCGCCCGCGGCGATGAGCCGTACCCTGGGCCGGCTGCGCCGGGTGCTCCAGGATCCGCTCCTCGTACGGGCGGGACAGAAGATGGTGCCCACACCCCGCGCCGAGGCGCTGCGGGACGAGGCCGCCGCGGTGGTGCGTCAGCTGGAGGCGTTGCTCACCCCGGGCGGCGGGATCGACCCCGCCGCGCTGCGGCGCACCTTCACCGTCCAGGCCTCGGACCTGGTCGGTACGGCGCTGGCGCCGGGACTGCTCGACCTGGCCAGGCGCCGGGCGCCGGGCGTCTCGCTGCGGGTACTGGCCGAGGAGTGGGAGGCGGGCCCCGCCCTGCGCGAAGGCCGGATCGATCTGGAGATCGGGGCCATCGACCACGTCGACCCGGAAACCAGGGTGGAAGAGCTGGTCACGCTGCGGATGGCGGCCGGCGTCAGGGCCGGGCACCCGCTCGCCGGCGGAACGCTGACACCCGCCAGGCTGGCCGGGGCCGAGCACGTGGCGGTCAGCCGCCGGGGACGTTTCACCGGCCCGCTGGACGCGGCCTTGGCCGAGGAGGGGCTCACCCGGCGGGTCAGCGCCGTCCTGCCCGGACATCTGGCGGCGATGGCGCTGGCCGCGGCCGGCGACGTGGTCTGCCTGGTGCCGGCCGCGCTACCGGGCGAACCCCCTTCACCACTCAGCGACGCCGCGCACACGATGGGGCTGCGCCTGCTGGAAATCCCGCTGCCGCTGCCACCGCTGACGATCGGCATGGCCTGGCACCCGCGCCACACCGCCGACGGGGGCCACCAGTGGCTGCGTGGCGCCGTGCGCCGCGTACTCCGTCGCGCCGACAGGCCATGAGATCCCGATGTAGGGCGTTCACCGGACATTGCCCGGCCCGGCCCATCCTTACAGTGGAAATCACCTGAGAGGCGGACGGAAAGGTCGCGGTAGCACGCTCTGATGGGAATGCAGATCAACGTCCTGGGACCCTGGGAGATCAGCGCAGGCGGTACGCGGCTGCCGCTGGCAGGCGCGCGACGGGTCGGGGTTCTGACCAGGCTGGCGCTGAGTGCCGGGCAGCCGGTTTCCGCGGACCACCTGCTCGCCCAGGTCTGGGACGAGAGCACCGCGACGACGGCGGCCAAGCAGTTACAGATCGTGGTGTCGAAACTGCGTGGCCTGCTCTCGCCGCACGCGGGCATCGCCACCGTTTCCGGCGGATACCAGCTCAACGTTCCGCGTGAACACGTGGACGCCCTGCTGTTCTCGCTCCTGGTACGCCGGGCGCGTACCGCGAAGACGCAGGGAGACCTGACGACGGCGGACGGCCTGTTCCACCGGGCGCTGACCTTGTGGCGGGGGGAGGCGCTGGCGGGCGTCCGCGCCCCGTGGGCCCGTGCCGAGGCCGCCCGCCTGGAGGAGGAACGCCTGGCCGCCCAGGAGGACCACGCCGACCTGCGCCTGGCCGCCGGCGACCACCACGGGCTGATGCCGATGCTGGCCGGTCACGTCACCGCGCACCCCCTGCGGGAACGACCGCGTGCGCAGCTGATGCTGGCGCTCTACCGGGCGTCGCGCCCCTCCGAAGCGCTCGACGTGTACCGGGACATCCGCCGCGTCATGGCCGACGAACTGGGCATCGAGCCGGGACCGGCACTGCGTACCCTGCACCAGGCGGTGCTCAGGCGAGACCCGGCTCTGGACGCCCGTGGGCATGCGTCGTCCTTGGGTTAGGGGGGGTGTTGCTGACGCGTGCGCGCCACAGGTCGTCCTGGGCGCCTGACTTGTGCCAGAGCTGGGCGATGCCGTTGCGGCCGAGGTCGCCGAGCGGGACGAGGAAGTCCGCGGACAGCGTTCTGGCGAACTCGTCCGCGTCGCCGATGGTGCGGGGTTCCTTGTCGCCGGCGCCCAGCCGGCGCAGCGTGCGGGACAGCAGTACCAGCGTGTGGCCGGAGCTCGGCCGGGCGGCGATGAGCGTGGTGACGTACGCCGATTCGGTGGAGGTGGACAGTTCACGGGAGCGGGCGGCGAAGTCGGCGATGTCGCACGGTCGCAGCCGGAAGTCGTAGGAGGCGATCGTTCCGCCGGGGTGGTGGTGGAAGCGCCAGGTGTCCGGGTCGAGCCGTTCCAGCCGGTAGGTCAGGTTTCCCTGGGTGTGCGACCCCTCGCGCAGCGGCAGCGGCTCGACGAAGCCGTCCCCGATGCCCGCGTCGGCCAGCCAGCGGCGGCCGTCGAGGTCGACGAGCAGCGCGCTGTGGTTGCCCCACATCGCCGCGCCGCGAGCCGCGCGCATGACGGCCGCCTCCACCATCGTCACCTGGAAGCCGGCCAGGCGCAGCAGCATGGCCAGGCCGCCGTTCTGCTCGAAGCAGTAGCCGCCGCGGCGCCGCCGTACGAGCTTGTCGAACAGCGGCTCAGGTTCGAGGCTGATCGGCCTGCCGAGCTGGATGTCGAGGTTCTCGTACGGCACGGCCTGCCGCCAGGCCCGGTGCAGGGCGACAAGCGTCTCCAGGTCGGCGGCCACGGGCCCGTGATGCCCGATCCTGTGGAGCATCGGGCCGATGGTCATCTCTGCGGTCATGTACGCCTCCTAAGTGAGAGAAGATCACCCACTTACTTAGCATAAATGACTGAGATCCTTCCGTATACTGCTGGAGTGGACAACGAGAGCCCCGGCCGCAAGCTCCGAGCCGACGCCAGGCTCAACCGTGAGCAGATCATCGAGGCGGCCCGCGTGCTGTTCGCCGAGCGCGGCGCCGAGGTGCCGATGGACGAGGTGGCCCGCCGCGCCGACGTCGGGACCGCCACCCTCTACCGCCGCTTTCCCGACCGCGAGGCGCTGGTGCGCGAGGTCGCGCTGGACGGCTTCCACCGCGTGGTCGCCATCGCGCGCGACGCCGAGGACGAGGAGCCGGACGCCTGGCAGGCGCTGTCGCGCTTCATCCACCGGGCCGCCGCCGAGCTGCGGCTGGCGACCTGGCTGTCGATCTGGTTCGCCAGTACCTGGGAGCGGGTCCACGACGACCCCGAGCAACGGCGGCTGCGCCGGATTCTGCTGAAGATCCTCGACCGGCTCGTCCACCGCGCCCAGGCCGACGGCGTCCTGCGCCGCGACGTGGACGCCGGCGACCTGGCGATGATGACGGCCCTGCTGCTGCGGCCCATGCCCGGCCTGCGTACCGAGCTCACCCAGCGCGGCGTGGACCGCTACCTGGCGCTCATGCTCGACGGCCTGCGCGCCCACCCGGACAACCGGCGCCTGCCCGACGGCGACATCGGCCTGGCCGACCTCGGCGGCGATTGACGGCACCCTTCGCTCGGACATCGCGGGGCACCGAGACGCGCCGCCAGCCGGCTATCTGCCCCGGAGTTGCGGGTCGTCCGGCTGGGGGCGGTCGAAGGTGGGCCGTGCGTCCTTCCAGTGGCCGCGGGTGAAGTCGGGCACCTTGACCGGGCGCAGCCGCTCGGTCTTCAGCGACTCGTGGCTGAGCGGGATCACCGAGCACCACGCCGCCGAGTCGTAGACGTCGATGTCGGGGGTCATGCCGAGCCGCATCAGCTGGACGAGGCGGAAGATGGAGACGAAGTCGCCGCCGCCGTGCCCGCCGTACTGGCCGGCCAGCCGTTCCAGCAAAGGCCACAGCCAGTGGTCGTGCTGCTTCAGAATGCCGGTGTACGCGCCGCCGGTCCGCCACGCGTGGTCGTGGTGGCCGAGCGACTCGAGGTAGACCCGGGCGTTGTCGAGCTCGATCGACCCCCTGGTCCCGGTGAGCGTGGTCTCCCTGGTGTACGGATGCGGGGAGTTCACGTCATGCTCCACCCGGATGAACCGGCCACCGGCGGTGGTGACGAAGCAGGTGTGCCGGTCGCCCGAGATGTACGGCCTGTCCTGCCACGACGAGTGGTCAGGGCCCACCCTGGAGTCCTCCTCGCGGAACAGGGCCAGCGCCTTGGGCAGGGACGCCACGGCGACCAGTTCGTCGAAGCGGTCGCCGCGGTTGATGCCCATGGACGCCGACACCGGCCCCAGGCCGTGCATGGGGTAGTGCAGGGCGTTCATCCGGGTCTGCCAGCGCCGCCGCCAGTGCTCGGGGTGGTAGGCGCCGCCGAACAGGTACGGCCAGCGCAGATCGTGCACATAGCCACCGGAACCGTGCTGCAGGTCGCCGAACAGCCCCGCCCGTACCATGTTGAACATCTGCAGTTCCGGCCGGAAGTAGTTGACGTTCTCCAGGAGCATGCAGTGCTTGCGGGTCCGTTCCGAGGTGCGGACCAGGTTCCAGATCTCCTCCAGATGCGGGGAGATCGGCAACTCGACGGCGACGTGCTTGCCGTGTTCCATGGCCGCCTTGGCCTGGCGGTAGTGCCACTCCCAGGGGGTGGCGATATAGATCAGGTCGATGTCGTCGCGTTGGACGAGCTTGAGGAAGTCCTCCTCGCCCGCCGAGTATCCGACCGGCTCGACGTCCTGGAAGCCCTGCTCCATGATGCGGGCGATGGTGCGGCTGACCCGTTCGGGCCGGATGTCGCACACGGCGGTGACCGTGGAGACGGCGGCGAACCGCAGATCCTGGCCGCCGCCCCGGTTGCCGAGCCCGATGAGCCCGGTCCGTACCTTCTCGAAACCCTCGAACGGCACGTTGACCATGCTCTTCTCGCGCGGGTCGCGAGCGGGTTCCCAGGCGGCGGCGGTGGTGGTGCCTGCGATGCCGGTGGCGGCGCCCAGGACGATGCCGGACTTCAGTAATCGGCGGCGGGAGGGGGTGTGAGGATGCGGAGGGGCCACGGCGATCACTCCCTGGAGGGCGGACAGTGACTTTTCCCCGATAGTGAGCAGTGTCAACTGTCCGGTGTCAGAGATCAAGGCGATCGCCGCGGCGGTACCGCCTTGTCCACGTCAGGGGACCGGGCGCGTGTCCAGGCCGTAGCTCAGGCGGTCGATCCACCATGGTCCGCAGCTGGCGATGCTCCACTGGCCGCTGTTCGTCGTCGTCCAGCCGCCGTCCCGGCGGCCGTTGACGCACTGGACCCACGCGCGGAACTGATAGGCGGGACCGCTGGTGGCGCATCGGGCGGAGAACGAGTTCTGGCCGATGGCGTACTCACAGTCACCGGCTTGGGCTGATGCCGGGCTCAGCGCGCCCGACGCGACGGTGATGGCTCCCGCCGCGAGCGCGGTCGCGGCTAAGGCGCGCAGGGTTCTTCTCATACCCTCTCCTAGTACTGGTGACGGATGGTTCCGCACGCCCCGACTCCGGGTCGTGCGGCAGAGGGAATTCTTAGGAAACTTTCCTAAGCGAAAGATACGTGCCCCTGGTGACACGTCAACCCCGCGCGCCCGTCCGGCGACCCGGCGTCCGGGCGGGGCCGGGATCGCGGACGGGCCGCCGGTGGGGAGGGCTCAGGAGGCGCGGGTGCTGCGACCGCGGAAGGTGGTGACGATCTGGGCGAGGGTGATCTCGCTGAGGAGCCGGGTCTCGTGCTCGCGGATCTCGCTCCAGACCGCGGCGAGGGGCGCGGCCGCGCCGGGGAAGTGGTCCTGGTCCTGGTCGATGCCCTCGACGACCACGATGACGTCGGCCAGGGAGATCGTCTCGGGCGGGCGGGCCAGGCGGTAGCCGCCCTCAGGGCCGCGCATGCTGATCACGAGGCCGCCGCGGCGTAGCTGGAGCAGGATGTTGTCGCAGAACCGGCGGGGGATGTCCTGGCCGGTCGCGATGCGCCCGGCCGTCAGGGGTCCGTCGGCCGCGGCGAGGGTGACCATGGCTCGCAGGGCGTATTGGGTACGGGCGGAGGTGCGCGTCATGTGCCGCTCCGGTGATGGCTCGGCTTCACGAAAGGGGCTCCTTGGTGTCGGGGTGTCCTTGACGGGAGGTGCGGGCGGGTGGGGCGGCAGGGGTGGGCCCGGACGGCCGCGGCGCGCTCGTCTCCGGCGGCAGCGCAAAGCTCTCCACCGGCAGCGCGAAGCTCGTCTGCCAGCGGCAGCGCGAAGACCGCGCTCGGCGTGCCGAGCGCGGCCATCACGAAAC
>NZ_JBHYIO010000060.1:0-52805 GCF_042740095.1 Nonomuraea sp. NPDC059023
TGGTGAGGCTGACCGCGCCGAGCGGGGTCCGCCCGCTCGGCGCGGGCTCTGGCAGGCGGATCTTCGCCACTTTGCCGGTACGGCGGGCCGGCCGTACCTCTGCCAGCATGCGGTCGGCCCTGCGGGCCATGTCGCGCGCCCGCGTCGCCGTGGAGGAACGCGCCCGCATCTTGTCCGCCTGCGCGTGCAGGGCGGCGGCCTTGCGTTCTGCCACGGCCCGGTGCCGCGCGTCGCGGCGCTCGCCGGCGGCGCGGTCGGTGAGATAGGTGTGCCAGCCGGTGTTGTGGATCTCCAGCGCGGCGTGCTCCGCCTCGACGTGCCACACCCGGTTGACCACGTCGGCGATCAGCTCCTCGTCATGGCTGATCATGACGAGGCCGCCGGAGTAGCCGGTCAGGAAGCCGCGCAGCCAGGTGACGGAGTCGGCGTCGAGGTGGTTGGTGGGCTCGTCGAGCAGCAGCGTGCCCTGGTCGGCGAACAGGACGCGGGCCAGTTCGACCCGGCGGCGCTGCCCGCCCGACAGGGTGCCGAGCGGCTGCGTCATGGCCCGCTCCGGCAGGCCGAGCCCGGCGGCCACGCGGGCCGCCTCGGCTTCGGCGGGGTAGCCGCCGCGGGCCTGGAACTCGTCGTCCGCGCGGACGTAGCGGGCCATCGCCCGTTCGTCACCGGCGGCCAGGGCCTGCTCGGCGGCGCGCAGCTCGCGTACGGCGGCGTCCATGCCGCGTGCGGACAGGATGCGGTCGGTGACCGTGACGGCGGGGTCGGCGGCGGCCGGGTCCTGCGGGAGGTAGCCGATCGGCCCGGACACGATGATCGTGCCGGCCGCCGGGGGCAGCTGCCCGGCCAGCGTACGCAGGAGGGTGGTCTTGCCCGCGCCGTTGCGGCCGACCAGGCCGACGCGGTCGCCCGGGGCGATGTGGGCGGTGATGCCGGAAAGAAGAAGACGGGCGCCGACGCGCACGTCGACCCCACGGAAGGTGAGCATGGGATGACACTCCGAAACGACTTAAGGACACACGGATGGCGAGGAACGTGTGTGGTAGCTAAGACGTGTAGGGAGTAGACATGCGTCCAGTATAAAGGGCCATGACAATCGAGGCATTCGATATTTCGATCGGCGACGATGTCCTGCTTGACCTGCGGGAACGCCTGAGGCGGACCCTTTACACCACGCCCTCCGACGCGGCCTACTGGGCGGCCGGCGTCGATCCCGGCTATCTGCGCGAACTCGTTACCTACTGGGCCGGGGAGTTCGACTGGCGGGCGGCCGAGGCGAGGCTCAACGCCTTCCCCCAGTTTCTCGCCGACGTGGGCGGGCGCAAGGTGCACTTCGTTCACCTGCGCGCCGAGCGGCCGGACGGCGCCCTGCCGCTGGTGCTGACCCACGGCTGGCCGAGCAGTTTCGTGGAGATGCTGCGGGTGGCGCCGTTGCTGACCGGGCGGTTCGACGTGGTGATCCCGTCGCTGCCCGGATTCCTGTTCTCCGAGCTGCCGGAGGGGGCGTTCACACGGCGCGGCGTCGCCGAGACCTGGCACGAGCTGATGACCGGCGTGCTGGGTTACGAGCGCTTCGGCGCGTTCGGCGGTGACATCGGCGGCGGCGTGACCCAGTGGCTCGGCGCGTTGTTCCCCGAATCGGTGGCCGGCGTGCACGTGACCTCCGCCGTCCTCACCACCGACTTCGGTCAGCGGCCCGCGACGCCGGAGGAGCAGGCCTACCTCGACCACCTGGCCGCCTACGACGAGCGCGACCAGGGCTACAGCGAGATCATGTGGACCCGCCCCGACACGATCGCCGCCGCGCTGGCCGACTCCCCCGCCGGGCTGGCCGCCTGGATCATCGACAAGTACCGCGACTGGAGCGACTGCGACGGCGACCTCGAGAAGCGCTGGGACAAGGACACCCTGTGCACCGTCGCCACCCTCTACTGGGCCACCGGCACCATCGGCTCCTCCTTCCGCCAGTACTACGACTACCCGAACAACCGGCCCGTCCCGCCGATCTCCGTCCCGGCGGCGATCACGCTCAGCAACGAGCCCGCGTACACCGGACTGCCCCGCTCGCTGCCGGAGCGGCTGTGCTCCGACCTGCGGCACTGGAGCACGCCGGGCCGGGGCGGGCACTTCATGGCCCATGAGGAGCCCGAGCAGGTCGCGCGCGAGATCACGGAGTTCTTCGGCGCGCTGCGCTGATCAGACGGAGACGAGCAGGCGTTCCGGGCCGCGCAGGTTCATGCGGCCGTTCATCTCCACCTCGCCGTCGAAGGCGAGGGCGGGGAAGCGGGTGACCAGGCGTTCGATCGCGACCCTGCCCTCCAGCCTGGCCAGGGCGGGGCCGAGGCAGTAGTGGACGCCGGCGCCGAAGGAGACGTGGTTGCGCGCCTGCTCGCGTTCGATGCGCAGTTCCTCGGCGTCGCTTCCCCAGAAGCGGGCGTCGCGGTTGGCCGAGGCGAGGCAGGCCAGCACGAAGCTGCGCGGCGGGATCGTCCTGCCGCCCACCGTGTACGGCTCCAGCGTGATGCGCCGGGTCTGCTGGACGGGGCTGTCGAAGCGGAGGAACTCCTCGATCGCGTTGGCGGCCAGCTCGGGGCGTTCGCGCAGCAGGGCGAGCTGGGCGGGGTTGCGCAGCAGGGCGGTGACGCCGTTGGCGATGAGGTTCATCGTGGTCTCGTGGCCGGCGACGTAGAGCAGGGCGACCTGGGCGATCAGCTCGTCGTCGCTGAGCCTGTCGCCGTCCTGCTCGGCGGCGATGAGGGCGGTGAGCAGGTCCTGGGCCGGGTGGGCGCGTTTCCAGGCGAGCGCCTCGCGGATGACCCGCGTCATCTCGCCGCCGGCCTTGGACACGGTCGCCAGCAGCTCCTGGTCGGCGACCGGTTCCAGGGTGCGGACCAGCAGGCCGCTCAGGTCGCGGATGCGGGCGTGGTCGGCGTCCGGCATGCCGAGCAGCTTGGAGATGACCGCGAACGGCAGCGGGAAGGCCAGAGTCGCCATGAGGTCGGCCCGGCCGGCGGCCTGGATCTCGTCGAGCATGGAGTCGACCAGCTCGGTGATCTCCGGCTCCAGCGCCGCGACCTTGCGCGGGGTGAACACCTTGCCGACCAGTGAGCGCAGCCGGGTGTGGTCGGGCGGGTCGCGGTCGAGCATGGACATCCCGAGCACGTTGTCGCCCGCGTGGGCGAGCTGGTCGCGCTGGTCGCGGACCGGGCCGGGGTCGAGCTTGCGGTCGTCCACGGACAGGCCGGCACGCAGGAGGCCGGCGATGTCCTCGTACCCGCTCAGGACCCAGAAGCCGAACGGGCTCTCGTGCACCGGCTCGGACTCGCGCAGCCTGCGGTAGGCGGGATACGGGTCGTCGGTGAAGCCGGGCTCGAACGGGTTGAACAGCAGTTCCGTCATCGGAGAACTCCTCACGCGGTGGATGTGCGGGCGACGGACCACCGGCAGCGGCGGCGTTGGGACGGGGGTCGCGGCAGCCGTACCGCGTGGACTCCCGTCGCGGCGTGCAGCGTGCGGCGGTGGTGCGCGTCCAGGTCGGCGAGGGCGGGACGGCCCGCGTGGGCGTCCAGAAGGAACCTCGCTCCTGGCATGGCGGCGGACAGGTCGAGCCACAGGGCGGTCAGCGCGGCGTCGATGTCGGGCGGCCAGTCCTCGAGCAGGGCGTCGAGGCGGGCGTCGAAGGCCCGGTACCAGCGCAGTTGCACCTCGCGCAGGAGCCCGTCGAAGTCCCCGAACTCCGCCGTCACCCGCGTTGCCAGCTCGCCGGTGACGAAGGGGCGGCCGGTCGCGGCGATGTCGGCGAGTACGGCGTGCACGAGCTGATGGCGTTGGCGCGACGATTCCCACGACATCGGTGACCTACTTAGCGTCGGAAACATACACTGCGTATGTCGTATACTCCGCGTATGCCTCCTGTCAAGAGCCGCCGGGAGCAGTACTCCCAGGCGACCAAGGCCGCGCTGCTCGAAGCGGCAACCCGTCGATTCGCCGACCATGGCTTCGCCGCCACCGCGCTGGAAGACGTCGCGGCCGACATCGGCGCCAGTCGTGGCGCGGTCTACCACCACTTCGCCAACAAGTCGGCGCTCTTCGAGGCGGTGCTCGACCTGCTGGAGAAGGAGATGATCCGCCAGGTGGTCGAGGCGACTGCGAGCGCCGGCAGCCCGTGGCAGGCGGCGATGGCGGCGACCGAGCAGTTCCTGGAGTGCTGCTGCGACCCGGTGTACGGGCGGGTCGCCTGGCAGGAGGCGCCGCAGGCACTGGGCTGGCACCGGTGGAAGGAGTTCGAGGCGGAGTACGCCTACGGGCTGATCGAGACGCTGATCGCCTCGCTGGTCGAGGCCGGGGAGCTTCCGGCCATGCCGACGGAGCCGATGACGCGCATCACCTTCCACATCCTGGGCGCGGCGGGGATCGCGCTCGCCGAGGCGCCGGAGGCGGACAAGCAGCGGGTGAAGGCCGACTACCTGCTGACCATCACGCACCTGCTCGGCGGGGCTCGACTTTGATGGCAGGTTGAAGGTTTCCGCGCATTCACCTCGGTATTTTCCAGGAAACCTTTCACGGCAAGGTCAATGGAATAATTCAAGACATGCAGCCTTCGGACTACGACGCCGCAGACAACCACGACCTCATCCAGGTCCGTGGAGCCCGAGAGAACAATCTGAAGGGGGTCTCCCTCGATCTGCCCAAGCGCCGGCTCACCGTCTTCACCGGTGTGTCCGGGTCGGGGAAGTCCTCGCTCGTCTTCGACACGATCGCGGCCGAGTCGCGCCGGTTGATCAACGAGACCTACACCGCGTTCATCCAAGGTTTCATGCCGCCGCTGTCGCGGCCCGAGGTGGAGTCGCTGCACAACCTGAGCGCCGCCATCATCGTCGACCAGGAGCGGATGGGGGCCAACGCCCGTTCGACGGTCGGCACGGCGACGGACGCGTACACGATGCTCCGGATTCTGTTCAGCCGGCTGGGCGAGCCGTTCGTCGGGCCCGCCCCGCACTTCAGCTTCAACCGGGCCGAGGGCATGTGCCCGGCGTGCGAGGGCCTGGGCAAGGTCACCGACATCGACGTCGACGAGCTGATCGACAAGGACAAGACGCTCAACGAGGGCGCGGTCACCGCCCCCGGCTACGCCGTCGACACCTGGTACTGGCAGATCATCGTCAACTCCGGCTTCTTCTCCCCCGACCGCAGGCTCAGGGACTTCACCCCCGAGGAGTGGCAGCTGCTCCTGTACGCGCCGGTCACCAAGGTCAAGGTCGGCACGAGCAACCTCACCTACGAGGGCCTGGTCCCCAAGATCAGGAAGCAGTTCATCGGCAAGGAGCGCGACTCCATGCAGTCGGCCGCGCGCGCCTTCGCCGACCGCGCCATCAAGCTCGGCACCTGCGCGGACTGCGGCGGCTCCCGCCTCAACCAGGCCGCGCTGTCCTGCCTCATCGACGGCCGCAACATCGCCGACTGCTCCTCCATGCAGATCAACGACCTGGCCGAGTTCGTCCGCGGGCTCAAGGGATCCGGCGTCGGGCCGATGATCGACACCCTCGCCACGACACTCGACTCGCTGGTCGAGATCGGCCTCGGCTACCTCAGCCTCGACCGCGAATCCGGGACGCTGTCGGGCGGCGAGTCGCAGCGCGTCAAGATGGTCAGGCACCTCAGCTCGCCCCTGACCGACGTCACCTACGTCTTCGACGAGCCCACCGCCGGCCTGCACCCGCACGACATCCAGCGCATGAACGACCTCCTGCTCCAGCTCCGCAACAAGGGCAACACGGTCCTGGTCGTCGAGCACAAGCCGGAGACCATCGAGATCGCCGACCACGTCGTCGACCTCGGCCCCGGCGCCGGTTCCGCGGGCGGCGAACTCTGCTACGCCGGCGACCTCGACGGGCTGCGCGCCTCAGGCACCCTGACCGGCCGCTACCTCGACCATCGGGTACGGCTACGCGAGACGTTCCGCGCCCCGGCCGGTCACCTGCCCGTCACCGGCGCCACCCTCCACAACCTCAGGGACGTCGACGTCGACATCCCGCTGGGCGTGCTGACGGTCGTCACCGGCGTGGCCGGATCGGGCAAGAGCTCGCTCATCCACGGTTACGTGTCCGGCGGCGACGGCGTGGTCGTCGCCGACCAGTCGCCGATCCGCGGCTCCCGGCGCAGCAACCCGGCGACCTACACCGGCGTCCTGGACCCCATCCGCGCCGCCTTCGCCAAGGCCAACGGCGTCAAGCCCGGCCTCTTCAGCGCCAACTCGGAAGGCGCCTGCCCGGCCTGCAAGGGCATCGGCATGATCTACACCGACCTGATGATGATGGCCGACGTCGGCTCGGTCTGCGACGAGTGCGACGGCAAGCGGTTCACGGCCGAGGTGCTGTCGTACCGGCTGCGCGGCAAGAACATCAGCGAGGTCCTGTCCATGTCCGCGGAGGAGGCCCGCGACTTCTTCACCACCGGCCAGGCCAGGACGATCCTCGAGCGCCTGAACGCGGTCGGCCTCGGCTATCTCGGCCTCGGCCAGCCCCTGACCACCCTGTCCGGCGGCGAACGCCAGCGCCTCAAGCTCGCCATCCACATGGCCAAGAACGGCTCCACCTACATCCTCGACGAACCCACCACCGGCCTGCACCTGGCCGACGTGGACCAGCTCCTCGCTCTGCTGGACCGGCTGGTAGACGACGGCAACACGGTCATCGTCATCGAACACCACCAGGCCGTCATGGCCCACGCCGACTGGATCATCGACCTGGGTCCGGGCGCCGGACACGACGGCGGCCAGATCGTCTTCTCCGGCACCCCGGCCGACCTCATCGGCCAGGGCTCCTCCCTGACCGCCCAGCACCTGCGCAAGTACGTGAGCGCCGGCACCTGATCGACCTGCTCACCCGCCTCGTCGGCGAGCACCCCTGACGCGGCCCGGGACGTCAGGCCGGGGAAACGATCCCGCCGGTCAGCTCGCGCAGCCGGGCGGCACCCGGCGTCAGCAGCTCCGCGACGGCGAGCGCCGACCTGACCGCGCTCTCCTGGCTGTCGCTGCCGGTCAGATGGCTGCCCGCCAGGTAGATCCCGCCCTGTCCCTGGCGGGCGGCCAGCGTGGCGCGGGCCCGTACGGCCGCCGGGGTGACGACGAGCTGGCGGAAGGAGCGCTGGGCGACGACCTCGGCGGGCGGGCGGTCGCGGTAGGTGATCCAGCTCTTGAACACGTCCACCCCGAGGGCCGGGCCGTACCAGTGGGCGGCCTCCGCCCAGCCGTCGTGCACCTGCAGGTTCACCGCCGACCAGTGCCGGCGGTCGGCGGGCTGGTAGGCGGGGTCCAGGTGGACGGCGACCTCGGCCGGCGTGTACGTGAACGCGCCCAGCGCCAGCCGTAGCCGATGCGTGCCCGCCAGCGGGGACAGCAGCGACAGCGCCGCGGGCGCGGGCAGGGCCAGCACCACGCAGTCGGCCACGACCGCGCGGCCCGCGGCGTCCACGACCTCGAACCGCCCGTGGTCGCGGCGCAGCGCGCCGACGGGTGAGCCGGTGCGGACCGCTCCAGGCGGCAGCGCGTCCGCCAGCCTCCTGGTCACGTCCTGGCTGCCGGGGACGAGGGCCGACCACAGCGGCGCGTGCTCCCCGGAGGCGGCCGACACGCTCAGGCAGAACTCGATCGCCGCCCGCGCCGACACCTCGGGCGCCTGCTCGTTGGCGCATCGGACGTGGTGGGCCAGCAACGGGTAGAGCAGCCAGTCCTTGGTCTCGCGCGCGAGCGGCAGCGGCTCGACCAGCTCGGCCAGCGGGATCTCCCAGCTCGGATCGGTCGCCTGGAACTTCGCCGCGGCGGCCAGAAACGTTTCCAGCGCCTTCCACGGCCGTCCCGTCACCGGTGCGCGATCACCGCGCCGCTCGTCGGGCAGGTGCGGGGTGACCAGCATCGGCGCCGCCCGGTCCGGCCCGGTCACGGTGAGCGTGAGCGGCGCGGGGGCGAGGTCGGCGCCGGACAGTCCCAGCAGCCGCAGCAGCCGGCCGTGCGCGGGAAAGCCGGTCGGTGAGAGGTACTGCGCGCCGAGGTCGACGGTGACGCCTTCGGCCCGCACGCTGTGGGCCTGCCCGCCGGCGTGCCGGGCCGCTTCGAGCACGACCACCTCGTGCTCGTCGTTCAGCAGCCACGCGGTGGTCAGACCCGCCAGCCCACCTCCCACGATCGCGATCCGCATGCGTCACCCCTATGGCAGGCCTCTGACGAACAGTCAGAAGAAGAGTCAACCCACCACACTAGGCCGCATCCGCGGAAATGCCCACGCCTTGGGCCCTACCGGCTCCCCCGGCGGCCGAGCGCCCAGCGCACCGCCCGGCGGCCGGCGACGGCCGCGACGGCGCCCAGAAGCAGGAGCACCAGCAGGACGATCGTCGCCGGCCACAACCAGCCGCTGCCGCGCAGGTCCACGTCCATCACGGGGTACTCCAGCGTCTTGGCCGCCCACCGGGCGGTCGGCACGTCGTAGGTGCGGGCGATGTCACGCAGGACCGGGTCGAAGGCGAACTCGGCGCCGGTGTGCAGATACACCGCGCCCGCCTCCCGGCCCCGGGCGGCGGCCGTACCGGGTACCAGCAGACGGTCCAGCCCGCCGGCGTCGCGGGCGCGCGGGACGAACGTCAGGCCGTGCCGCGACCTGATCGGCCCCTCTCCGACCGCGACCGTCCGCCCGATCATGGAGTGTTCGGTGTACGTCGCGAACGCCGAGGCCAGCTCCAGCTCCCCCGTCCCCTCGACCAGCCGGACGCCGATGGCGGAAGGACCGACCTGGTAGGAGGAGTTCAGGGCGACGACGGCCACGTCCGCCGGTTCCCAGCTGGAGACCGGGACGGACCCGGACCCGCCGGGCGTGTAGTGGCGCCAGTGGACCCGGCGGGCGGCCTCGCGGGCCGCGTCCATGCCGGCCAGCCGTTCCAGGACACGCAGCCCGCCGTCGATCCCGGACAGCACGCCGGCCGTGGAGATGACCTCGCCGTCGTCCACGTAGCGGCGGCCGCCGACCCAGCCGACCTTGCCGTAGTCCGCGCGCAGCTCGGGCAGCCGCCACCAGTGGGAGGTCGCGGGCCGGCCGTCCAGCAGTCCGCTGGCCGCCAGCGTGCGGGCCCCCGCGCACACGCTGACGGCCAGCGCCCCTGCCGCCGCCTGCCGGCGTAGCCACGCGGTGATCGCGCCGAGCTCGGCCGGGTGGTTGAGGGCGGGGACGACGACGGCGTCGAGGGTGTCGCGCCGCTCGGCCAGCCGCCGGTCCAGCTCGCCGAAGGTCAGGTCGGGCACCAGGTCGAGACCGCCGGTCAGCGGCACCAGCCGGGCTCCGGGCGAGACGACGTAGGTGTTGACGCGGCCGGAGCCGGCCAGCACCTCGTACGGGCCGAGCAGGTCGCCGGCGTTGGTGCCGCCGCCGCTGACCAGCAGGGCCACGGTGGGCTTGGCCGGGTCGTGCCTGGCCTGGTTGCCCGCCGGCCGTACCGTGACCGCGTCGGCGCGGGCGGCGTACAGACCGGCGAACTTCCCCGCGGTGTTCACCCCCGAGACCGACGCGGGGATCAGCAGCGCGACCAGCACGACCCCCGCGCGCCCGAACCAGCGAGGATCCAGCCGATGCTCATGGTTCAGGTACTGCTCGCGCCGCCACAGCATGACCGCCGCCATGGCGACGAACATGAGCACGTGCCCGATCGTCATCACCAGATGGCCGGACATCACCCCTAACCAGTACGGGACGAGCAACAGGAGGAACGGGGCGATCATGGCCACGCTCATCTCGGCGATGGCGGGCCAGGCGTGGTGGCGTACGCGCATCCACAGCGCCATGCCGACGGTCATGTCGGCGGCCATGATGAGGACGTCGACGTCGGTTCTGCGGGTTCCGGGCAGGACCGCGTCCCACAGCAGGCCGAGCAGCAGCATGCCGGCGAGCATCGCGACGGCCATCTCGAGGTAGTGCAGTCCGAATCGCAGCCATCTCTTCGTCTGAGTCATGACTCGACTATCGGAGCGGGCGGGGCCGTACCCCAGGAATGGGCGTGCGCAGGTCCGGAATCTTGGGTGACCGGTCTTTCCTGCCGTGGGTCAGCGCGGCTGGCGTACGCCGCGGCGCCAGACCTCGGCGATGGCGCGCGTGGCGGTGATGCCGCGGGTCGGGTCGCCGTCGACCAGGACGAGGTCGGCGCGCAGGCCGGGCAGGATGCTTCCGCGGTCGGTGAGTCCGAAGTGGAGCGCGGGCAGGCGGGTGGCGGCGGCCAGCGCCTGCTGGGGGGTGAGGCCGGCCTCGACCAGCAGTAGCAGTTCGCGGTGCATGCTCGCGCCGTGCAGCGGGGTGAAGAAGTTCGCGTCGGTGCCGGCCAGCAGGGCGACTCCCGCGCGGTGCAGGACGGCGGCCGTACTCAGGGCGTTGACGACGCCCTGCGGATGGACGGGGACGACCGAGTGGTCGCGGTCGAGCGCCGCTCTGGCCTGCTCGGGCAGGCGGGCGGCGATCCGCTCGTCACGCACGAGCTCGGCGCCGCGCGGGTCCTGGGTGATCGACTCGATGTACGCCAGCGTGCTGACCACGAAGACGCCCTGCCCGGCGGCGCGGGCGGCCAGCTCTTCGGTCACCGGGTCGCCGGGCGCGCTGTCGTGGAAGACGTGGGCCAGGCCGTCGATGCCGGCGTCCAGCGCGATGGCGGTGTCGCGGGCGGTGGCGACGTGCGCGATCGTCCGCAGCCCCGCCGCGTGCCCCGCCTCGACCAGGGCCTCGACCACGTCCGGGCCGATCACCGGCAGGTCGAGCCCGGCGCTCGTGCCGTTGTCGATCACGATCTTCAGGTAGTCGGCGCCCTCGGCCACCCGCGCCGCCACGAACGCCTTGGCCTGCCCGGCGTCGGCGATCGTGTCGAAGGGGCCCACCGCGTCGCCGAGCCAGTCGAGCGCGCCGCCCTCGGCGGCCATGATCTGGCTCGGGTGCCCGCCGGGTGCGGTGGCCAGCACGCCGGAGCTGCGCAGGTCGGCCACGTCGTCGCGCTCGGCCGCCAGCCGGCGCTGGCGGGCGAGGTTGCCGGGCAGGCAGAACATGTCGAGCTCGGTGGTCACGCCGAACGTGAGCGCCTGGGCGAGCATGCCGTCGGAGACGTGCACGTGGGCGTCGATCAGGCCGGGCAGCAGGGTCTTGCCCGTCCCGTCGATCTCCACGTCGGCGCGCAGCCCGTCGGGCTCGGCGATCCGGTCGCCGACGATCAGGACATCGGATTTGGGGAGGATGCGCTCGCCGGTGAAGACGCGGGCGCCACGGATCAGAGTACGCATACGTCTGATAGTACGACCTCAAACTATCTGGTGTCGAATTTGCGGCGGACGATCACGACGACCAGCAGCACGATGGCCAGCACGTCGAACGGCGCGCCGAGCGTGTCCCCGAACCGCTCGGGCCCGAGCAGGACCAGGAAGGTCGCCTTGGTCACGATGGCCGCGGCGGCGACCGGGATCCGGGCCAGGGGCTGGAAGGCGGCCCAGACGAGCGCGGCGCCCAGCGCCGCCTGCAGCATGCCGCGGTGTTGCAGCAGCGCCAGGGCCATCGGGTCGGACGGCACCGCCATGCCGTACGCGGTGATCAGGGACGCGGGCACGAACAGGGCGGCGACCGGCGTGGCGGTGATCACGCCGAGTACCACCAGGATGATCCTGTCCAACATGTTCCCTCATTCTGATTATCAGTAGAGCTGATTATCAGCATAAGGAATCGATGTGCCCGCGTGAAGGCCCTAGATTGGGGTTCATGGAGCCACGCCTCGACACCCAGACGGGCTACCTGCTCGTCAAGCTCGGAGCCCAGGCCGGGGCGCGGTTCGACGGCGTGCTGGCGCCGCTGGGCCTGCGCGGCCGGCACGTGCGGGTGATCGAGGAGATGCGCGGCGCCAGTCACTCGCAGCAGGAGTTGTGCCAGGCCACCGGCCTGGACCGGACCACGATGGTGGCCGTGCTGGACGACCTGGAGCAGCGCGGGTACGCCCGCCGCTCGCGCAGCACGGCGGACCGGCGCAAGCACGTGGTGACGCTCACCGGCGCGGGCGAGCGCGCGTTCAAGGAGGCGGCGCGGGTGCTCGCCGAGGCGCAGGAGGCCTTTCTCGCTCCGCTGAGCGCCGGGGAACGCGACCAGTTGCACGACCTCGTCGAGCGGCTGCGGCTTACGACAGGGTGACCTTCTCCAGGAACGCGTTGACGTTGGCCACGGTCCGCTCGGCCAGCTGGTCCAGCGTCAGCGACTCGTGCAGCCGCGCGCCGGGCCCGGCGTCCTTCTTGCCGCGCAGGTAGAGGGAGCAGGCCAGGTCGGTGCACATGTAGGCGCCCACGGAGTTGCCCTGCTGGCCGCCCTTCCCGGCTCTGCGCGCGGTCAGCAGGGACACGCCGTCGCCCATGTGGCTGGTCAGGCAGATGGAGCACATGCTGCGCCGTACGTGCCGGGCGTTCGGCGCGGCGCGGCGCAGCGCGACCCCCGCGAACGTCACGCCGTCGTCGGCGACGAGATAGGCCCGCTCGGGCGCGGCGGGGTCCTGCCAGCCGAGAAAGTCCAGGTCATCCCAAGGCCGCTCGGCCAGATCCCTGGGTACGGCCAGCCGTTTGGCCTCCCCCTTGCTGCAGTTGACGAAGGAGGCACGGATCTCACGCTCGGTCAGTGGTCTCATACCGGCGAAGCTAACTTTTCCTAGAGATACTATGCAAATGATTAATCCCTCTAGGAAGATGGTCACATGGCACGCGTGGGACTGAGCGCCGACCGCCTGACCAGGGCGGGCGCGGAACTGGCCGACGAGATCGGCTTCGAGAACGTGACCGTCTCCGCGCTCGCGCGCAGGTTCGGCGTCAAGGACGCCAGCCTGTACTCCCACATCAGGAACGCCCAGGACCTACGCGTACGGATGGCCGCCCTGGCCCTGGCCGAGATGGCCGAGCGGGCCGCCGCCGCGCTGGCCGGCCGCTCGGGCAAGGACGCGCTGGCCGCCTTCGCCAACGCCTACCGCGACTACGCCACGGAACACCCCGGCCGCTACGCCGCCGCCCAGATCGAGATCGACCCCGAGGGCCCCGCCGCCGACGCCGCCCGCCGGCACTCGGCGATGGCCCGCGCCATCCTGCGCGGCTACGCGCTGCCCGAGCCCGACGAGACCGACGCGGTACGCCTGCTGCACAGCACCTTCCACGGCTACGTCAGCCTGGAGCGGACCGGCGGCTTCAGCCACGGCGCCCGCGACTCCGGCGCCTCCTGGGCCCGCATCCTCGACACCCTCCACTCGCTGCTCACGACCTGGCCGGCAGGAAGGTGAAACAGTCGACCTTCCAGCCGTCCTTGACGAGGTCGCTGTGGGCGACGACCCGCCGGGTGAATCCCGGAGTTGAGGAACCTGCGGACAGCCGTTGGCGGTACCCGCGAGTAACTTAGCTGGACGCTTCGGCAGGTCGTCTTGCGGTTGATCATTTCCGTTCAGGATCTAGATGTGTGGTGTGCCTACGGTCGTCGGTCAGGCCTGCGGAGTTTTTGTCTGATGAGCAGAGGACGGCGTACGCGACGTTCGGTGAGATGCCATCGCTGCCGATCGGGACGGTCCGGCATAAAGGTCTGTTCCTGGAGGACCCCCTGCAGGTGCCGTGGCCGGTGGTGGACTACCTGGCCGAGCAGTTGGGCATCGGTGACCCGTCGCAGGTGAAGAGGTACGGGGAGCGGCCGACGACGGTCTACGAGCACGCCTGGATGATCCGGGATGCCTACGGCTACCGCGGCTTCGACGAAGTCGTGGGAGGGCCGGGTGCTGTCGAAGCGGTTCCGGACGTTCCTGCACGGCGGGCATGGACGCATGCCGAGGGGTCGACGGCGTTGTTCGATCAGTCGGTGGCGTGGCTGCGGCGGCATCGGGTGCTGCTGCCCGGGGTGACGGTACTGGAGCGGCTGGTCGGCTCGGTGCGGGAGCGGGCTTATGCCATCGTTTCCTCCGCACCCACCGACGGCCTGCGCCAACTCGGCGAGACCCCCGAGCAGCCCGAGGACAAGGGCGCAGTGGATGAGGGCGTATAGACCTCCGGAGCTTTGCGCCGATGGCGCTGGCGCCGGAAACCCCCGCGTTTCCGAAAGGCGGGAAGCATCGGCTATATCGGCCGTGATCACGTCCCCGGCGGCGTGGTCAGTCCATGTTCCTGGGCGAGGATCGCCGCCTGTACGCGATTGGCCAGCCCGAGCCGTCCAAGTAGGCGGTTGACGCGTCCTTTGACGCCGGTCTGGGTGAGGTTCAGGGCTTGGGCGATCTCGGCGTTGGAGAGCCCGCGGGCCAGCAGGTTCAGGACGTCGAGTTCTCGTTCGGTGAGGGCGGCGAGAGCCTCGGGTACGGCCTTGGGAGAGGGCGGCGGGGTCGCGGCGAAGGTGGCGATGAGGCGCCGCGTGACGGTGGGGGCCAGCATCGCCTCGCCGGCGGCGACTACGCGGACGGCTTCGGCGAGCTGGTCGGGGGTGGCGTTCTTGAGCATGAAGCCGCTGGCTCCGGCCCGTAGTGCGTCGTGGACGTACTCGTCGAGGTCGAAGGTGGTCAGGATGAGTACGCGGGGGCAGGGCTCGGGGTGTGGCCACTCGGTGAGGATGCGGCGGGTGGCGTCGACGCCGGTGAGGCCGGGCATGCGCACGTCCATGAGGATGACGTCGGGGCGCAGGTCGAGGGCGGCGGCGATGGCTTGTTCGCCGTCGCGGGCCTCGCCGGCGACGGTGAAGCCGGGGCGGCGGGCGAGGGTGGCTTTGAGGATGGCGCGGATGAGTTCCTGGTCGTCGGCGATCAGCAGCCGGATCGGGGTCATGTCTCCTGCCAAGTAAGGGCGGCTTCGACGCGCCAGCCGCCCTCGGGCGTACGGCCGGCGCTGAAGGTGCCCTCGAAGAGGGCGGTGCGCTCGCGCATGCCGATCAGGCCGAGCCCGGAGCCCTGCGGGGCCGGAGGCCGGAGGCGCGAAGGTGGGCCATTGATGACGGTCACGGTCAGTCTTCCCGGCGCCTGGCGCAGGGTCAGGTCGACGGTGGTGGCGCCCGCGTGCTTGAGCACGTTGGTGAGCGCCTCCTGGATGATGCGATAGGCGGTGATCTGCACGGCGTCCGGGGCGGTGAGGCTGCTGGGTACGGTGATCTCCACCCGGCACCCGGCGGCGTTCAACGGGGCGGTGAGAGCGTCGAGGTGGGCCAGGGAGGGCTGCGGGCCGTCGTGGTCGTCGGTCAGCAGGCCGACCATTCTGCGCATCTCGGTCAGGGCGGTGTCGGCCGAGGTTCCGATCACGGCCAGGCCGGGTTCCTCCGGCAGGGTCTCGGCGGTGGAGCGGGCCTGCATGGCGATGACGCTGACGTGGTGGGCGATCAGGTCGTGCAGGTCGCGGGCGATGCGGGCGCGTTCGGCCGCGACAGCGCGCCTGGTGCTGCGCTCCTGCTCGGCGCGCAGACGTACCGCATAGAGGTGGGTACGGCGGTGCGCGAACCCCAGCGACCACGCTCCCGCGGAGATCGCGAGCAGGAGCAGAAGGGCCGTGACACTCCAGCCCGGGTCGGTGGATGGCGGCATGCCGAGCCAGGTCCGGATCAGGTCGGGCAGAAGGAGGGTGGCGGCCACGAGGGGAATCGCCGCCGCGCTGAGCGGCGGGCGGGCATGGCGGGCAACGGCGTATCCGGCGAAGGCCACGAACAGTCCGCCGGTGTGATCGTCCGGCGGCGCGGTCACGCCCTGAACCAGGCTCAACGTGCTCACCAGAGCCAGGACCGTCCAGGGGTGGGTGCGCCGCCAGAGCAGCGGCACCACCTGCGCCACGATCAGCGCGGGCCTCAGGAGGCCGTCGTCGGTGCTGTAGTCGGCCCAGACCAGCACGTCGAAGGCGATCAACGTGCTCACCAAGAGGAGATCAGCCGCGCGCGGATGCCCGGTCAGCCACCGCCGCAGCGCGGACACGGACGCCGGCACCTGGGTTGTCATGGGAGGCACCAGCCTAAACGAGCTCCGACTTAGGTCGCGTATCCAAAGACACGCGGCCGCGTCCGGCTCCTTCCGCGGGCTCTGCCCCGGATCGGTCTCTGGGCCGATTTTCCCGGTCAACGGCGCTTCTAGGGTCGAACCATCCCCATGAACGAGCGGGCCGCAGACGGCGCCGCCGTACCGATGTGTGAGAAAGGCGAATCCCATGAAGAAGACGTTGACCGCGATCCTGGCCGCGGCGGCGGCCGTGACGGCGACCTCGGCACCCGCTCAGGCGGCGCTCGACAGCCGTAAGGCCGTCGTGCAGCGCAACCTGGACGAGCTGACCGCGCTCAGCCAGGCGGGCGCGGTCGTGCGCGTGGTCCAGGACGGGCGCACGTGGAGTGCGCGTTCGGGGACCGCGGTGTGGGGCAGGAAGACGCCGGTGCCGCTGAACGGGCACTTCCGGATCGGCAGCGTGACCAAGATGATCGTGGCCACGGCAGCACTGCGGCTCGTCGGCGAGGGCAAGGTCCGGCTTGACGGCACGGTGGACACTTACCTGCCCGGCGTGCTCAAGGACGGCGGCAAGATCACCGTGCGGATGCTGCTACGGCACACCAGCGGCCTGAGCGACGACGCCAGCAACACCAAGTACCTGGGCGACGAAGGCACGCAGAAGTACCGTTACACCCACGTCAAGACCGAGGAACTCGTCAAGCTCGCCGACGACTCGCCCCGGCGGTTCGCCCCCGGCGCCAAGCATTCCTACTCCAACGCCAACTACTACCTGCTCGGCATGATCATCGAGAAGGTGACCGGCAACCCGTGGGACCAGGAGGCGACCCGGCGACTCGGCCTGCGCTCCACCTGGTATCCCGGCGACAAGGTGAGCCTGCCCCGGCCGCACGCGCGCGGCTACCTGTGGATCGGCGGCAAGCCCGTGGACTTCACCCGGCTCAACACCACCGCCGCCAACGCGGCGGGCGGGATGGTGTCCACGACCGCCGACCTGGACAGGTTCATCGAGCGCCTGCTGGCCGGCAAGGTGCTCAAGCCGGCACAACTGCGCGAGATGCTCGACGTCACGGCCCCGCCGGCCGGTGACCAAGGCGACGGTGAGCCCGGCCTGGGCATCTTCCGGTATGCCACGTCCTGCGGCAAGCAGGTCTACGGGCACAGCGGCGGCATCTCCGGCTACGCCACTTATGTCGCCTCCACGCTGGACAGGCGCCACCGGGCCGTGCTCAACCTGACGACGGCCAACCCGAAGTTCGCCGAGCCGGCGCAGCTCTTCAAGGTGATCGACTCGCTGTTCTGCGGCTGACCCGCCTTCGCGAAAGACAGGAACATCATTGATTTCCGCTCTCATGGCGATCACCACGGTTGTGTCCGTGCTGTCATCGCCCTCCCCCGCGCAGAGCGCGCCTGCCTGGTGTCCCACCGTCGCCGGCCACCGTGTGGAATGCGGATCCGAGTCGCGCCCCCTGGTGACGGGCAAGCCGGCGCTGGGCACCGTCGACGTCGCCTACGCCCTGATCCGCCGCAAGGACGAGTCGAAACCCGCCAAGAACACCATCGTCGTCAACCCGGGCGGCCCCGGCGGCGGCGCCATCGAGTCCGCGAAGGGATACACCAAGCTGACCAGATCGCTGGCCGCCGACCACGACCTGCTGCTGATCGACCCGCGCGGCACCGGCCAGTCCGGCAAGCTGACCTGCGGCCTGACCCGCCTCGCCCTGCTCACCCGGCCCGAGCTGCGCCGCGCCGCCGCCCGCTGCGCCGCCACCCTGGGCCCCCGCGCCGAGGGCTACACCTCGGCCGCGACCGCCGACGACATCGACGCGGTACGGCGCCGCCTCGGCCTCGACCAGATCGTCCTGTACGGCGTCTCCTACGGCACCTACCTGATGTCGATCTACGCCGAACGTCACCCGGAAACCGTGCGCTCCATCTTGTTCTCCGGCGCCTACCCGGTCGGCTTCGACCCCCTGGGCGGGCCCAGCGCCAGGGCGATCTCCCTCACCCTGCGGCGCATCTGCGAGCGCGCCGCCGCCTGCGACGGCGACGCCGTCGTCGCCGACCTGCGGACCGTCAACGCCCGGCTGCGTGCCGAGCCCCGCCCGATGACCATCACCGTGGACGGCAAACCGCGCGCCCTCACGCTCACCGAGTCCACACTGGCCCTCGTGCTCACCTTCCCGGCCAGCCACGCCGTGGGCAGCGCACCGGGCAAGTCGTCGCTGCTCGGCCGCCTGCCGGCCCATTTCCACCACGCGGCCCGGGGCGACTTCCGCCCGCTGGTCAACGAGATCGGCGGCGTGTTCAAGGAACTAGCCGCCGACCAGGACGACCAGGCACTGAGCACCAGTGTGGTGTGCAACGACTACGCCAGGCCGTGGTCGGTGCACGCACCCCTGCGCGAGCGGTGGCGGCAGTTCCACCGCTCCGTGCAAGGCGCCCGCCCCGCCGAGTTCGGCGCATTCAGCCCGCGCGCTTTCGCCACCAGCCCGCTCGACGGCGGTGACCTGTGCATCGCCTGGCCCAAGGAGGGGACGGCCCGGCCGTACACGCTGACCGGGAAACTCCCCGACGTGCCCACGCTCGTGATCTCCGGCGACCTCGACAGCAACACCTCCGACGAGAACGGCAGGCGCAACGCTGCGCAGTTCCCGAGCGCCCGATTCCTGCCGGTGCCCAACACCGGGCACATACCTGAGCTCGACGCCACCGGCTGCGCGAAAGCGATCGTGACCGGCTTCATCCGCCACGAACGCCTCGGCGACACCTCCTGCCTGCGGCGCATCCCACCGATCAAGGTCAAGCCCGTCCGCTAGCCTTCCGACGGTCCGACCGCCCCGCCTGCCACCCGACAGGGACAGCATGCTCATCCCCGCCACCTCGCTCGCCGCCGGCTGACCACCCGGTACTTCCCCTCCGACCACCGGCCCGGCTTCAGCGTCGGCGGGACGCCGGGTCGCGGCCTTCCCGCCAGCGGGCCAGCGCGTCAGGCGAGACCCGGGCGTAACGCGCCAGCGAGGCGACCGAGGTGTGGCCGGAGAAGGCGAGCAGAGTGAAGGTGTTCGCACCATCTTCGGCGGCGTGTAGGACGGCCGGGCCTGGCCGGAGGCGGGGTCGAGGTCGCCGGGCGGCGGCGTTGACCCCGCAGCCGGTGCCCATGTCGAGGACACGATCGTCGGGGCGGACCTCGTTCAGCACCGCCTCCCCCAGCAGATGGGACATTCCGGTGATCGGCTGCACCTCCGGCGGAACCACCAGAGTCCTGCCCAGGTACGTGAACGTCTGGCCCGAGCCCGCCTCGCTTTCGCGGCCTCGGAGGCCCGCTGATGCTACTGGCGGATGCGTTCCGCCTCCTCGGCGGAGAGCGACGAGGTGTACATTCCCGAACTTTATGCCGGGCGTCTGGGCGTCACCCGGCAGTTGGTGTGAAGGTACTGGGCCGCGCCGTCCTTGAAGTCGTAGATCGCGACGGTCTGGGTGTCCTCCTCGGTGGGCATCAGGAAGTGCGTGTCGCTCACCGGCAGCAGTTCGTACGTCAGGCGGTCCGGTTTGCCGAGGAACGCGGCCTCCATCGGGTTGAGGAAGAGGGTCATGAACAACTTCTCGCCCTCCGCCTTCACCTCGTAGCGGACGTCCGGTCGCTCGTAGACGCCGTCGTACCGGGAAAGATCGAGCTTGAGATCCGGGGCGGGCGCGGGGAGGGCGGGGATCGTGACCGCGCCGAGCTCGGCCAGGATCTCGTTGAACACCTTCCGGTACAGGCCGTCGCGCGGCCCGCCGTTGGTCAGCATCGTGAGGGCGAGGTTCGAGTCCGGCAGGACGCGCAGCCGGGCGTTCTGGCCGATGGTGCTGCCGTCGTGCGCGTAGACGGTTTCGCCGCGCCAGTCGCACACGATGAGTCCGAGCGCCCATTCCGGACCGAACATGTACGGATCAGGCACCGGCACGCGTGACCGCATCATCTCCTGAACGGCCGCGGCCGAGACGATCCGCGTGCCGGCGGCCGCCTTGCCGCCGTTGAACAGAACGTGGGCCAGCGCGAGCACGTCCCCGGTCGTCGAGCTGAGGTTGCCGCCGGGGCCGAAGGAGCGCGGCAGGTAGTCCACCGGCGAGACGATCGGCCCTTCCTCCGGCGAGCGGACGACGTGCCCCGTGGCCGCCCGTGTCCGGTCCACGTGCTCACGCCGGCTGCTCGTACTGGTCAACCCCATCGGCTCAAAGAGCCGATATTTCATGATGTCGTCCCAGTGCCGCCCGTCGGCCACCTCCATGATGCGCGCGAGCACCGCGTAGCCGAGCGCCGCGCTGTATCCATGGGTGTACGCCAGCGGGTGCACCTGCGGCGCCCCGGCGATGTTGCGGATCATGCGCTCATAGACGTCGTCGCCTTCACCGGGATCGCCGAAGGACTCCTCGATGCCGTTGGTGTGGTTCAGCAGATGGCGCGGTGTGACCGCGGCGCCGACCTCCGGATCGGCGACCGCGAACTCGGGCAGATAGGTCCGCACCGGCTCGTCCAGGGCGACCTTGCCCTCGTCGACGAGCTGCATGAAGGCGAGCGCGGTCCAGGTCTTCGTCAGGGAGCCGCACTGGTAGATGGTGCCGGGCGTCGCGGGCTCCCGTGTCACGACATGCCTGACTCCGGCGGCGAGCTCGGTGATCTCACCGTTGTGCAGGATGCCGACCGCGGCGCTCGGGGTCTGGAACTCGTCGAGGATCTCCAGCAGCCGTTCCGGGGTCATCCGGGCAGCCCGACCGCGTTGGCACTGTCGGCCTCGACGTACTCCGTCGTGGCGTGGGGGCCGTCGAGGATGGCCTTCACGCTGTCGATCGAGTCGTGAACGATGACGTTGACCGCCTTGGTCCCGTCGGTGCTCGCCACCGCCACCAGCCACCGCGCGCCCGCGGGCAGCCGGCCGTGCGCCTGCTTGAGCGTGTCCCAGAATCCCCGCTCGTCGCTGATCGTGGAAATCGCTATTACGTGCATGCTTGTCGCACCCCTTTCGAATCGCGGAAAGGCTACGTTGCGTTTCACAGATCGTCAACGGAAAGTGCGGCTTTTGCCCTGATAATTGCAATGGTATTGACGGGAAACGCAACGAGTGTTGCAATGACTTGTCGACAAACGCACCCAGGAGGCGCACCGATGCCCGGAGGCAGGCTGACCCACGACGAACGCCGGCAGATCGCCGCCTGCGTCGCCGAAGGTCTCGGATACGCCGAGATCGCCAGGCGGCTCGGCCGGCCGACCTCGACCGTCAGCCGCGAGGTCGCGCGCAACGGCGGGCCCGGCGGTTACCTGGCCGACCACGCCCAGCAGGCCACCGGGCGGCGGGCGGGGCGGCGCCGGCCGTACCGGACGGTGTCACCGACCGTGACCCACGACTTCGCGGAACGGCTCGCCGCGCTCATGTCCGGGACCGGCCTGCCCCGCATGCCGTCCCGGGTCTTCGTCTGCCTGCTCACCACCGAGTCGGGCAGCCTGACCGCGGCCGAGCTGGCGGCGCGCCTGCGGGTCAGCCCCGCGTCGGTCTCCAAGGCGATCGCCTACCTCCATCCCCTGGGGCTGGTCGGCCGCGAACCCGACCCCGGCGGCCGCCGCGAACGCTACATCGTCCACGAGGACTCGTGGCTACGCGCCTGGACGGCCGACACGCGCGCCCACGACAAGGTCGCCGAGGCGACGCGAGACGGCATCGAGATCCTGGGCGCCGACACGGCGGCCGGAGTCCGGCTGGCGCGTATGGGCCGTTTCTTCACCTGGATCAGCGAGGAGATGTCCAGCACCGTCCTGACCGAACCGGCCGTGCACAACGCGCTGACGGTACTCGCCGCCCTGGTCCACGCCGCCCGGCCCCTCACGGTGGGCGAACTCGCCACCGCACTGGCACTCCCCCGCGAACGCGTCGCCGACGGCCTGAACGCCCTCATCCAACGCCCGGCCATCGCCGACCCTCTGACCGTGCTGCATGCGTCCACCGGCGCCTACTCGGTCACCACCCGCCCAGACCGCCTCACCCCAGCCCAGCGCACCGCCCTCACCACCCCTTGACCCGAGCGCCCTCCACCGTCCTTTGACCCGAGCGCCCCTCCACCGTGCTTTGACCTGAGTGCCCGTCACCGTCCGGCCCCACCGCCCCTTAGCTCCGCGACGACCGCCCGCTCCCGCAACTGGGCCGCCTCCGCCCTGACCGTCTCCAGCTCGGCCCGCAGATCCTCCAGCCGAGCCCGATCCACCAGCGACTCTCCCCTGACCCGATCCAGCTCGGCCCGCGTCCTGTCCAGCTCAGCCCGTACTTCGTCCAGCTCGGGGCCACTGTCGGCGGCCACCCGAGCCTCGACCTCGCCCAACTCCGCCCGAGCCGCGTCCCGGGCGTCCCGCGCCTCGGCCAGCCGTACCCACGCCTCATCCCGGGCAGCCTCCGCCTTGGAGAGCTCCGCGACCGCAAGCCGCCGACCTTCCTCCGCGGCATCAGCCCGCGCGCCCGCCCGCTCCCGCTCCTGCACCGCCGCCTCGGCCCGCGCCCCGGCCGCCGCGACGTCCCGCTCGGCTTCCTCCCGCCCCCGCTCAGCCTCCCGCCGCGCAACCGCCGCCGCCTCCGCACTCCCCCGTTCCCGCTCAGCTTCCTGCTCAGCCTGTACGGCCCGCGCCTCCGCCACCGAAACCTGCCCAAGAGCCGCCTCAACCCGCCCAGCCAGCTCCTCCCGGGCAAGTTCGGCCGCCTCAACCCGCCGAGCAGCTTCCTCGGCCACCTCCTCAGCCCGCCGAGCCGCCCCGTCCGCCAGCTCCTTGGCCTGCCGCACGGCCTCATCGGCCCGCTGCTTGGCCTGCCGTTCCGTGGAAGCCGCCTCCCGCAACGCCGCCAGCGCCTGCTCTCTGGCCTGCTCGGCATCACCGAGCGCGGCATCCCGCTCCGCTTCGGCCTCGCCCACCCGCCCCCGCATCCGCTCGGTCTCCCGCTGCGCTTCCTCGACGGCTTCGCGGGCCAGCCGTACCTGCTCAAAGGCCTGTTCCCGCTCCGTACGCGCGATCGCCACCCGCGTATGCGCCTCAGCCTGAACCGCACTCAGCTTGGCCTCAACCCCAGCAGGACTGAGCTCCTGGGACAACGCCCGAGCCAACGGCTCAACAGCCGCCGCCAGCCCGGTCTCCATCCGGTCATACAACTGCTCAGCCCTGGCCAACGCCCCTTCAAGCCCAGGCGTGGCCCGCCGCAGTTCCCGCTCCCGCTTGGCCGCCGCCTGACAATCCCCCTCAGGACAGTACGCCTTGGGCCGCCCCCGCCCCGCCCGCTGCTCAATCGGCGTCCCACAGTGCTTACAAGGCGTCACCACGCCCGTTTCCCCGCTCACAGAAGCACTCTAGCATTTTCGATTTTCCAGAAAATAAAAATAAGTAATTCAGATCCGTTGCGCCGCGAGCCGCCAGGGCAACTTGCGGGAATGGAGAATTCCCGCAAGTAATCGCTATGGCCGCCCCTGCGCGCCCCTGCATCGATCTGACCAGCTGAGAGTTCTCACTTGATGTCAGCGGGATTCTCATCACCCGTCAGTAGCGTGATCACCGACAGGCCCAGGGGAGGCTGTTGCGCTGCGCGGATTCGGCGTGGGCGATGCCTGTCGGCGGCTGAGCAGCGATGATCTGCCTTATCGCTACTCGGATTGTTGATCATGGAGAACCATATGAGCCCCTCCCCCACCGCCGATCTCACCCCACGGGAGATCAGCACTTGGCCGCCGGCTACCCCCATGATCGCGGTCACCACGCCGATGCCGAACCCGGCGCCCACCCCGGCCACCGCCTGTGCCGCTCCGGGAAGCGCGAGCACGCCGAGGGCGGTGGTGTGGGTCAGCACCAGGCCGTGTTCTGAGTTCGGATCACAATCGGGGTGATCCAGTAGACCTTCCTGGTGGCACGTGGCGATCTCACCGATGACGAGTGGCAGTCGATCGGCCAGCATCTTCAGCTGGCGGCGAATACGACCAGCAATGTCCCCCCGCCACGGGGGCGACTGGGCCCGAATCACGGAAAGTGTGCCTGATCCAGTTTTCAGGTGTCGAGAGCGTCAAGGATGTCGCGAAGTGCGGTCTTCTGGTCGTCGGTGAGCTTGTCGACGACGGCGGCCATTGCGTCGCGGTGATCGTCCCAGAGGCGGTCGGCGGCCAGACGTCCGGTATCGGTGATGTGTAGGACGATAGAGCGCTTGTCTCGGGTGTGGGCTTGTCGGGTCAGCATGCCTGCGGACTCCAGGCATACCGCAAGGGTGGTCACGGCCCGGGGAGTCACACCGAGTCGACGACTCATCTCAGTCATGGTGAGGTCGCCGTCATCGCGGAGAAACGTCAGCAGTCGGAGCCGTTCGTAGGTGACCTGCTCGTTGAACAGCTGCCTACTGGCCCTCTGCCGCAATTTATGGACCGCCGTGAAGAGGCTCTCCGCGAGCGCCGCGCCATTCGCGGCCTCATCGGGACCCTCTGTGTGTGCTGCTGAATCCACGCCCGACTCCTCACGAGGGAAATGCTGTATATGTTCAGTAATTAATGTACTGTCGGGGTTCAGTATCTATGAAGGAGGCGGCAAATGGCAGGTCGGGCGTCGACAGGGATTTGGACGATGGACGGGCGGACCGTCCTGGTGACGGGGACGACCAGCGGGATCGGTCGGGCAACTGCGGCGGCCCTGGGTCAGGCCGGGGCGGTCGTCTTGGCCCACGCGCGCGACCAGGCGCGGGCCGCTGCGGTTGCCCGAGAACTTGGAGCTGGCGGGGGACGGTTCGTGCCGGTGTCGGGTGACCTCGGGTCGCTGGCGGGTGTGCGGGATCTCGTCGAGCAGGTGCTGCAGGCGACCCCGGAGGGCCTGCACGTGCTGGTGAACAACGCGGGCGCGGCGTTCTCCCAACGCGCGTTGTCCCCCGACGGGGTGGAACGGACGCTGGCCGTCAACCACCTGGCAGCCGCAGCTCTCACTTCGGCGCTGCTGGACACTCTGCGCAACGGGGCCTCCGTGACAGGACGGCCTTCGCGCGTGGTCAACCTGTCCTCGACGCTGGAGAAGCGCGGGAACCCGAAACTGCAGGACTGGACCTATCCCACTGAATTCAGCCAGCTCCAGGCATACAGCGACTCCAAGCTGGTCAACCTTGCCTATACCTATGCCCTGGCCAGGGAACTTGCCGGTAGTGGAGTGACCGTCAACGCCGCAAATCCCGGCAGCGTCGCGACTGCGTTCGGGCGCAACGCCGGCGGCGTCCTCAAGATGGTTCAGATAGTGGGGAAGGCGTTCTTGGCCGGCCCGGAGAAGGGCGCACGCACTAGCATTCGACTGGCCAGCGACTCTGCATGGGACGGCGCGACCGGCGGCTACTACAGCGCCGCAGAACTCGACACGTCATCCGATGCCTCCCGCGACCCCGCCTTCGGGCAGCAGGTCTACGCCCACACCACCGCCATCCTCGCGCAGGCGCCGCAGTGACCAGCCCAATCCTGACCCGGCTGTTACGCGCTTCTGGCGCTGAGGGAGTCCCCGTAGCAAACAGCGGAAATCCAACGGATCTATCGCTGACCTGTGGTGATTCCAGAGCGTCCTGACCATCGTCGCAGGTCAGGGTATATCCGTTGGATCTTTTTCTGCCATTGCTACCGGAACCCCCTGAGGGACGATCGGCTGGTCAGCCCCGGGCGGTAGCGGGTGGGATCGCCCGGGGGCGACAGGCCGGGGTCAGCTCCGGGTGATCCTTGCGTCGCGCGCCGCAGGCAGGGTGGTCGATCAACCACCATCCCGCAGTCGCCGGGCGTTCGCCAGATTCCGCCTGGCGATATCCAGGCTGTGCTCGTCACCTATCGCTTGAAAGATGGCGGCGGCCTGTTCATGCGCGGTGATCGCCTCGGCCAACCGTCGCGCTGACTGCAGCGCGAGGCCGAGGTTGTTCGATGTCGCGCCTTCACCGTATTGATCATCCAGCTCACGACAGATGGTCAGATTTCGCTCGTACCTGGTGATCGCCTCTTCGTAGCGCCCCACGCGCTGCAGCGCGGCGCCGAGGTTGCTCAGCGCTATGCTCTGGCCGCGCTGGTCGCCGAGCTCTCGGAAGATGTCGGCTGCTTTGGTATGGAACAGGATTGCCTTCCCCCATTCATGGACGTCCTGCACGGCGATACCGAGGTTGTTCAGCGCCTTTGCTTCGCTATGCCGATCGCCGGACGCGATGAAGATCTTGGCAGCCTGTATGTGGATGCTGATCGCCTCGCCGGCTCGCTGTGCTTCCCTCAGGGTGTTGCCCAGGTTGCCCAGGGCTTCGGCTTCCCGGTGCCGGTCTCCGAGCTGCTGGAAGAGGTGGACGGCCTGCGAATGCATGGCGATCGCCTCCTCGAGTCGGCGCGCCTGGCGTAACGCCGTGGCGAGGTTGCCTATCGCCCGCCCCTCGCCTTCCCGATCACCTGTCTCCCGCGTGCAGGTCACGGCGATGGAGCAGACAGCAAGCAGGTCATGTAGGTGGCGCCGCCACGATAGATATCCAACGAGGCAGTCGGCCTCGGCGTGCAGGCCGGCTCGGTGAGCGACGCCGACCGAGGCCACGAGGCTGGCATGCTCGGCGTCGAACCAGGCCAGCGCCGCGGCCCGATCAGCGAACCCATCCTCGGTAGTCTGCCCGTCGACCGCGGCCAGTTGGGCATCGCCCGCAGCCATCAACTGGAGGTAGCTCCCTAGCAGCCGCCACACCGCCTTCAGCGACTCATCCTGATCGGCATGCCGATTCGCCTGCTCGCCTGCGTACAACCGCATCAGGTCGTGCATCGCCCACCGCTGCGCAGGGACGCGAGCGATCAGGTGCGCGAGCGCGAGCTCACGTAGATCACGCCGCACTACCGCTTCCGGCCGGCCGTCAAGAACCGTGGCGGCTGTGGTGGAGGCATCGACTCCGGGCACCAACGCCATCAGCCGAAACAGCCGGGCCCGCGCCGGATGGCGATCGGCCAGCCGGTGATAGCACAGATCGAAGGCGGCGCGCACGGCCCACGGCCGGTCCGCTCCTTGACCGTCGATGTGCAGCACGTCCAACCGTTCGCGCGTCTCGGCGAGCTCGGCGGCCATCGCCGCCAGGGGACGGTCCGGTTCGACAGCCAGCAGCGCGGCGATGATCTGCACCGCCAGCGGCAGGCGTCCGCACCACCGCGCCACCTCAACGGCTGCGTCCGGTTCGGCGTCCACCCGCACGTCGGCTCGACGTACCGCCAGTGCCCGACGCAGCAGCTCGACCGCCTCGGTTTCGGCCAGGACGTCAAGATCGAACTGGCGGCCGGCCAAGGGCAGGGTGTTGCGGGAGGTGACCAGCAGCCGATGGCAGTCCTGAGCAGGAATCAGCGCCTGTACCTGACTGGCGGCAGCGATGTTGTCGGCTACTACCAGCACACCCCGGCCCTCCCGGGCGTGCTCGGCCAACCTCGACCGATACACCGCCAGCACCTCATCGCCTGCCGTCGGTAACTGCTCCGGCCGCAGCCCCATCGCGCGCAGCACCTGTCCTGCCACTGCGTCCGCCTCTACAACGTCCTGGCCCGGGGTGTAACCGTGCAGATCACAGAAGAACACCCCGCCTGCGAACCAGCCCGCCTCCAGGGCGCGGTGAGCGGCGACCAGGGCCAGCGCGGTCTTCCCCACGCCCGCCATCCCCGCCACGACAGACGCCGTCACCGCCCCATCCGTGCCAACCGTGGCGGCGTCCCGGGCGGGATGCAAAGACTCCAGGAGCTGACCCAGGGCGGTCTCACGGCCAGTGAAATCCGCTGGCGGGGCCGGCAACCCCGCCAACGCCGGAGCCGGAGCCGGTGTGGTCAGAAGCAGGTTCACATCGCCTGTGACGATGATCCCGGAATTGTCTCCACCGATAGCCGCCGAGCGGCCGCCCTCCGGCAACGGCCCGGATGTCGAAGTATCGGGCGCAGCAGGACTGAGGGGCGTATCGGAGGCGCCTTCAGGAGGAACGGCCATCTCTTCACGATGACGGGCCCAGGGTGGGCATGTCTCAGGGCTGCGGCAAACCGTTACCTACGGCAGATCACAGCTCATCTGTGTCCCGCCATGGGGGGAGATCCTGTGAGTCTACGTCGTAAAAGGCGCCCGGCCCGCATACCCCCGTTGCGAGGTCGGACGCCACTCCCCCGCCGCACGAGGTTCCGCTTTTCGGCGTCGAAGAGCAGGAGTGTGTTCGTATGTCCGGGTGTAGGGGGTGTCCGTAGCAAACAGCGGAAATCCAATGGATTTATCGCTGACCTGCAGATATTCAGGTTTACAGGACGGTTTTTGATCTTCTCGTCTACGGTTCGTCATGGTTCGTGTGTTCTGTGACGTCCGGGGTGGTTGATGTCGACGCGGTTCCTGTCGGATGAGCAGTTGGAGCGTCTGCGGTCGTTCCCGGACATCGGACGCGAGGAGCTGAACAAGTACTTCACGTTGACGTCGCGCGAGCATGGGTTCCTGGACGCACCCGGCCGGGGTCCGGAGGCACGGCTGGGGCTTGCTGTCCAGCTGTGCACGCTGCCGTGGCTCGGTTACATCCCTGACAACCTCCTTGAGATCCCGCAGGCGGCGCTGCTGCGCCTGGCGAACCAGATCGCGGTGTTCCCCGGAATGCTCGAGGTCTATGACCGGGCGACGCGGAAGCGGCCCCAGACCCGCAGTGATCATCTGAAGGCGGTTCTGAAGTACCTGACGTGGAAGAACCCGAAGCCGGGCAGCATCCAGTGGAAAGAGCTGGAGCAGTTCCTCCTGGACCGGGCGATGGAACACGACACCCCGAGCCTGCTGTTCCAGCAGGCGGTCGAGCACCTGCAGTCTGCCCAGGTGGTCCGGCCCGGCGCGGTCACGCTGATGGAGCTGGTGACCGCGGCCCGCGCGGCGGCGGGGAAGTTGACCACGCAGAAGGTCGGGCACCTGCTCACCGGGTCGATGCGGGCCGACTTGGACCGGCTGCTGGTGGAGGATCCGGAGATCGGGATGTCCCGGTTGCGGTGGTTGACGACGCCCGCGGTTGAGGCGAGCGTCACGGCGATCGGGGTGTCGCTCGACAAGCTGTTGTACCTGCGGGCGATGGACGCTCACCAGCTGGACCTGTCGATGCTGCCCCGGGAGCGGCGCCGGTTCCTGGCCACGGTGGCCCGCCGTTCTACGGTGCAGGGCCTGCAACGCCGCCAGGAGCGTCGCTACCCGATCCTGCTCTCGATGGTCGCGCAGTCCGCGGTCGACCAGCTGGATGAGGTCATCGCCCTGTTCGACCAGGCAGTGTCGGCGCGTGAGTCCCACGCCAAGAGCAAGACCGACGAGGCCCTCGCGGAGCGGGCCAAGAAGGGGTGCCCGTAAGAATCGTGTCATGGGACCCAAACCGTGTTGATCTTGTTCTGTGACCTGCGGTGTTGATGCTGGGCGGTCATGACACGCCCCCCGATACACATCGACGAGGTGGTCGAGCACTGGACGGTGCTGGATGAGGAACGCGAGCTGATCGCCGGCAAGCGCGGCGCCACTCGACTCGGGTTCGCGATCTTGCTGAAGTTCTATACCCGTTACGGCCGCTTCCCCCGGGGCCGCTCCGAACTGCCGGACGAGGTAGTCGAGCACGTCGCCAAGCAGGTCAAAGTACCCGCATCGGAGCTCGGCTTCTATGAGTGGACCGGCTCGACGATGGACTACCACCGTGGTCAGATCCGCAAGCACCTGGGCTTCGGAAAGTGCACGACCGCCGATGCCCTCAAGGCCGCCATATGGCTGGCGGAGAACGTGGCGCACGCCGAACGGCGGCCCGAGCGGGTCCGGGAGGAGCTGCTGAAGCATCTGCGTGAGGAGAAACTCGAGCCACCCACGCCCGGCCGCATCACGCGGATCGTGAACTCGGCCTTGCACCAGGCGGAGGTCACCTGGTCGGTGCGGGTTCTGGCCCGGCTGGGCCCGGAGGGCACCGAGCGGATTTGCGCGTTGGCCGACATCACCTTTGATGAGGAGACGGACCCGGAGCAGAACACTGGTCCGGCGGGCGAAGAGCTGGCCGAGGCCGACGAGCCGACGGTGGAGGAGATCGGGCCGGAAACTACCGACGAAGACGAGGAGGAGGAGGGTTTCTCGCTGTTGGCGTTCATCAAGTCGGCGCCGGGCAATGTGGGCCTGGAGTCGATGATGACCGAGATCCGCAAGCTGGAGGCGGTGCGGTCCATCGGGCTGCCGCCGGGCTTGTTCGCCGATGTGGCGCCCAAGGTGCTGACAGCCTGGCGGGCGCGGGCGGCGGTGGAAGCACCGTCGCATATGCGCACCCACCCGCCGGAACTGGCGGTGCTGCTGCTGGCGGCGCTGGTGCACGAGCGGGAGCGGGAAATCACCGACACGCTGGTGGAGCTGCTCATCGCCACAGTGCACCGGATCAAGGCGCGGGCCGACAGCAAGGTGACCAAGGAGCTCATCAACGCCTTCAAGCGGGTGACCGGCAAGGAGAACATCTTGTTCAAGGTGGCCGATGCCGCGCTCGGCCAGCCGGATGAGGCGGTCCGGGAGGTGATCTTTCCGGCGGTCAGTGGCGGTGAGCAGACGCTGCGCGATCTGGTGCACGAGTTCAAGACCAAGGGCCCGGTCTATCGCACCACGGTGCAGACCACATTGCGCGCCTCCTACACCAAGCACTATCGCCGGGGCCTGATCGCGCTGCTGGAGACGCTGGAGTTCCGCTGCGGTAACACCGCCTACCAGCCGGTCATCCGCGCTGTGGAGCTGATCCGCCGCTATGCCAAGGCGGGCAACACCACCTACTACCCGCGCGGGGAGAGCATTCCCGAGCATCGCGGCACCGCCGGGGAGTGGGAGGACCTGGTGTTCAAGACCAACAAACGCGGCCGGCGGCGGGTGGTGCGGATGGTGTATGAGATCGTCACCTTCCAGGCACTGCGCGAGGCGCTGCGCTGCAAGGAGATCTGGGTGGTGGGCGCCCACTCCTTCCGCGACCCGGAGGAGGACCTGCCCAAGGACTTCGTCGCCAAGCGCGCGGAAAACTACGCCGAGCTGCGCAAACCCCTGGACCCGAAGGACTTCGTCGCGCAGTTGAAGGCCGAGATGCGCTCCGAGCTGAAAGCGCTGAACGTCGCGCTGCCGACGCTGGACTGGGTGGAGATCTCCGAGCGCAAGTCCGGGGCGATCAAGCTGACCAAGCTGGACGCGGCACCGGAGCCTCGCAACCTGCGCAAGATCAAGGCAGAGGTGGGCAGGCGCTGGGGCACAGTCCCGCTCATCGACATGCTCAAGGAGGCGGTGCTGCGGACCGGCTGCCTGAAGGCGGCCACCTCGGTCGCCGGCACCTCCAGCCTCCAGCCCGAGGTGCTGGCCGAACGGCTGATGCTCGCGATCTACGGCTACGGCACCAACGCGGGGATCCGATCGGTGGCCTCCGGCGGCGGACACGACCACGGCGAGGACGACATCCGCTACGTGCGGCGCCGCTACCTGACGCCGCAGATCGCCCGCGACATCGCGGTGGCCATCGCCAACGCCACCTTCGCGGTACGTGATGTGAGCCTGTGGGGGCAGGGCACGACCACAGTGGCCTCCGACTCCACGCACGTGCGAGCCTACGATCAGAATATTTTCACCGAGTGGCACTCCCGCTATGGGGGCCGCGGGATCTTGATCTACTGGCACGTCGAGCGCGGCTCGATGGTCGTGCACTCCCAGACGCTGCGCGCCTCGGCCTCGGAGGTACACGCCATGGTGGAAGGCGCGGTCCGCCACGGCACCACCATGAAGGTGGAGGGCAACTACGTCGATTCGCATGGCCAGTCCGAAATCGGTTTCGGGGTGACCAGGCTCCTGGGCTTCGACCTGCTGCCGCGGATCAAACAGATCAACAAGGTCAAGCTCTACCGCGTCGAGAGCGGTGAAAGCGACCTGTACCCGGGGCTGACGCCGGCGATGACCAGGCCGATCAAGTGGGAGCTGATCGAGCAGAACTACGACCAGATGATCAAATACGCCACGGCGATCAAGCAGAACACCGCCTCCACCGAGGCGATCTTGCGCCGGTTCACCGACTCGGCCTCCCACCCCACCTATCAGGCGATGCTGGAGGTCGGCCGCGCCCAGAAAACGATCTTCGTGGCGCGCTATCTACGACTGCGTGAGCTGCAGCGGGAGATCCACGAGGGCCTGAACGTGGTGGAGTCCTCCAATGGCACCAACTCGGTGATCTTCTACGGCAAGGGCGGTGACATCGCCACCAACCGGCGCGAGGAGCTGGAGATGACCGTCTTGTGCCTGCGCATCCTGCAGGCGGCGCTGGTCTACATCAACACCCTGATGCTCCAGGACGTCCTGGCAGAACCCGCCTGGGCCGACAAGCTCACCACCGAGGATCAGCGAGGCCTGACCCCGCTGTTTTGGCAGCACGTCCTGCCGTACGGCGAGGTGCGCCTGGATGTGGCCAAACGGCTGGCACTGAGCAGCGCGGACTCGCGTGAGCCCGAGCAGTAGGCAACCACAAGGAGAGGAGGAGTGTAACCCTGGCCTGGCGCAGGGGAACGGCCAGTGGCGCATCGGGTGAAGACTGCCCGAGTTACGCCATTGACGGTTCGGGCATCCTCCACGGGTGTGCTCTGTCCAGCGGCGCGGTTGTGGTCCGCGCCAGCCGTTAGGAGGCGGGGGCCTCACCCCTACGAGACGCACTCGCTGCGGCGAGCAGCTGACCGCCGCATCGCACCGACCACCAAGCAGCGTGCTGTACCGGCTTCGCCTCGTACTTCGCCGAACCCTTACTCCCGAGGGGGGTCTTGCTGAATTGCCGCAAACAGATCGAGAGTGGTGTGCGAGATTGACCCTTGAGGGCCGACAGCACCTCCCATAAGTGGTCCGTTCAATACGTTCTGGGACAGAGCTACGCCGGTCACCCGGGCCGCGAGCATCAGTGCATCGTTCAAGGTCGGAGCACCGGCGCTGATGTCGTCGTCTCCGCCCTCATCTCGCGCGGAGTCGTTCTCCGGGCGCGGGTATGAGGGATCGACGCCTTCCTCCCGCATCGCGTTCAGTAGGCGATCCGGGTCGGTGCCGTATCGCCATGCGGGTTTCCTCGGGTCGAAGGACGTCAGGCGCTCCCCGTCAACGGCATACACGAACAGGTCGGTGGCGTAGTCGTTCCTCAAGACGGAAATGAGTTCTGTGCCGGCCGACAATGCTCGCACGGCGTCAGGAGCTGTTGCCTCGCTTCCGTTCCGCTCTATGAGCACAGTCCACCCGTCCAGGTGTCCGGCTAGAACCGTGCGCGGGAACAATCCCTCGTCGGTCATCCGCTTGTAGGTCAGCGGCCGGATACTTCCCTCGGCGGCGCCCAACCGTCGTAGGGCCTCCGCCTCATCGAGTCCTCGTACGAATGTCAGGCACCAGGAGTCACCCAGTTCCCAGCCACGAGCGAGCCAGTCGAAATCGGCGTGGGTGATTGCCATTCTGTGACTCCCCTGGTCCGATATTGCGCTTCACCCGAAGAGGGGTGCGGGACATAGTCGTCCCGCACCCCTCGAGTATCCACCTGGGACAGCTATGTCAGGTGACATCCAGCTGTCCAGGTGCGATCCAGCGTGAACATGACGAGGTCACTCTATGATCGACTGGTGGATCAGCTGCTACTGGAGCTTGATCCAGAACGGATCGCCCCTCAGGATGCGGTTGTTGCCGTACCAGGCGCCCAGGACGCGACCGTGGGCCTGGTTATGGGTGGCCCTGATCAGCAGGACCGAGAAGTTGAAGTCGGGGTTGGCTCCGAGAGAACCCTCGTCGGTGGAGGCGAACGGATACTCGTCGCAGTTCTTGGCGAGCGGATCGAACGCGACGTCACTGACCCACGTCGACGAGATTTCTCTGCGGCATACCGCCTCCGACCGGCCACGTTGTGCTGCGTTGAGGTCGTAGTTCGGGTCGCTCACGACGCGGTGAAGCGGTCTGCTCGCCGATCCGCCGGGCATGTCCTTGCTCCGCCCAGCCGAGTGAGGATAGGAAGGGCCGCCGAGAGCAGGGTAAGTGGGCGGGCTGTTCGGGTTGGTCAGCGCCTTCTTGATGTGGTCGAACTGCTCCTCCCAGGTTTCGTTCTTGTCGTTCTTGTCGTTTCGCCCCATCTCCATGTACGGCTTGCGGTAGGTGAAGACACAACCGGAGGGCGCGTAGACGTATGACGCGGAGTCGCATCGAGCCTGGAACTCCTTGTCGCTGACCCCGGACTTTGTCCAGAGATTGACGTACCTGGTCTTGCTCCCGATCGGCGTCATCTTGACCAGGATGGAGAAGCGGCATGTGGACTTCAGGTCTCTGCCCTCGGCCCCCACGGCGCTTGAGCTCATCCCCCAGTTCTCCAAGGGGCTGGAGTTCCAGCCTGCCTGGGACTTTTCCCGCAGGTTCGGGCCGAACGGGTCTGTCAGTGTCGGTTGGCAGTGCGTGCTGTTCGGGTGTCCCTTGGTCTTGAGCTTCAGCCCCACGGATGTCGTCAGCAGCGACCCTGTGCCGACGACGTTGTCGAACTTCGCCCGGATCGCGATCACGCGGTTGGCCTGATCAGCGTCCACGAGGAGAGTGATGTCGCCGGTGAGCTGTCCCTTGATAACTAGGGCGTTGTTCACCTTCTCCGCATCAACTCCGACCACCTGTCCGGAAAAGCATCCGGAGAATCGGCTACGGAAGCTGGTGAACTTCGGGCGCACCTTGGCGACGTCGTCGTCGCATTCCTGCGCAGTCGTGTAGCGAAGCGGGTGGGACTTTCCTGTGGGCCAGGGCAAGGAGTTCGCCGCCACGGGGCTGGCGCCCTTCGCTTCTCTCATTTTGCGGGAGACGTCTGCTGCGCGGGCCGCGTCCAGGACAGATGCCGGGCTTGTCGTCTCCCCGGGGCGCGTGTGGAGCTTGCTCACGTCGCTTGCGGAGAGCGTTCGGGGAAAGACCCAAAGGTCGTCGATACCGCCTTTGATGGCCGTGCCGATGGTGAACGGACCGTCAGCGTGCCAGGGGCGGAAGTTGATTGCCTGAGTCTTGATCAGGTTTCCGTTGAGATACAAGGACAGGGCTTTGGAGTCTCCGTCATAGGAGCCGGCCAGGTGGAACCATTCGCCCACGGGAGGAGGCGTCTCGGAGATGGCGCCCTGATCCGGACTGGACGCCGAGTCCGATGGCTTCATGGTGAATACGAGCCCGTGGGTCGGGTCGACTCCCAGGTGGAAGGGTGCGGTGCTGACACCCTTTTGCTCAGCGATTGCATAGCGTCCGTTCCGGTCATCGAGACGGACCCAGCCGGCGATGGCGAAACTCTCGTCGGTGCGGACGAGTGGCGTGGCCGTGGCTGCCAACGGCTCGTCGCCTGCGTTTACTGGATCAACCGTCAACAGTTGCCAGTCCGACCATGGTGAGGTCGCGGTGGTCGAAGCCGCGCGGGCGCGCCAGCGCACCAGCCAGCCGTCGGTCAGTTTCCCGGTGGGGACAGTCACCGACGCTTGCGTTCCAGCTGTCACGTTGTCGGCGACGCCAGCCCAGATCGGCCCGGTGCCCTGTCCTTGGGGTGCGGCGGGATCGTGCTCGACCTCGAAGTCGGCTCGCAACGTTCCGCCTGCCGGATCGTCAACGTGAGCCTGTAGCTCCGGGGTGAGGCTAGATGTAGTGGTTTTACCGTCGACGGTGGTCGAGGGGGTTACCCGAAGGGCGCTCACGGAAGGTCCGGTGGGCGTGTCAGGGACGTCGACGGTAGCCAGTTGCCAACCTGACCAGGCCGATGCGGTGCCCGCGGCAGCATTGACCGCTCGGGCGCGCCAGCGCACCTTCCATCCGTCGGTCAGCTTGCCCGCCGCAACGCTGAGAGCGGCCTGGTTTCCGGACGCTACCGGAGGCGAGGTACCCGCCCAGATCTGGCCCGTGCCCTGCCCGGTCGGCGCGGCGGGGTCGTGTTCGATCTCGAACTCGCTGGTGAGGTTGCCGCCGATGGTGTCGGCGACGGTGGCGGCCAGTTGCGGGGTGAGCGAGCTGGTGACCGTGGTGCCGGCCACGTCCTGGGCCGGTGTGATGGCCAGGCTGCTGACGGTCGGCTTGGAGGTGGGGCCGCTGGTGGTGACGGTCAGCGTCGGGATCGGGTTGGTGAACTCGGTGTTCTCTGAGGAGGTGAGATGGCGCCAGTTGTTGGTGTTGTTCTCGGTCGGGGACTGCAGGACCAGGCCGTGGTTGGCGGCGCCGGCTGTCCAGTCCTGAGTCATTCCGGTGACATTCCACTCCAGGCGCTTGTAGCCGTCAGCGCAGCTGCCGCCGTAGCCGGCCGTGTTGAGCTGCGCGTCTTCGGTGGTGGCGGTCGGCTTGTTGGCCCAGTGCAGGTTGTTGGCGTCCCAGGCGCCGGTCACTCGCCGGACCTGGATTCCGGCCCCCACCGCGCTACCGCAGGCGGAGGAGTCGATGTTCAGCACCGAGAGCTTGGCGTCGGTGACGGTCTGCCCGCTCAGTCCCGCGGTGTCGAAGCGCAGGTACGTGCGAAGCTTCTCGTTGCCGGTCATGGTGCCGGCGGAGATCACCGGGCTGCTGGGGGAAGCCGGGAAGTCTGGGGTGTCCAGGCTCCACAGCCCGACATCGCCGGTGATCGGCAGCTGCGCGGTCGATGCGAGCCGGACCGGATACACGGTGCCGGCGTCGGCGAGGAACGCGTGGTCGGGCTTGAGCACGAGCTCGGTGCGCCCGCCCTTGGTGACAACGTCCGCGCTGAGGTTGGCCTTCTTGGCCAGCGGCTGAACGCCCTTGGCGCTGCCATCCCACATCGTCGGCTGCGCGAGCGACCCCCAGTTCTTGCCGTTGCCGGTCTTGAGCTGCAGCCTGCCCGCCTTGCTCTGCGTCAAGGTCAGGCCGTCATCGTCGACGCCGATGCGCAACTCCAGCGGCTTGGCGGGCCGCTCACGCAGCACCACCTCATGCCGGAAGCCCGTCGGCAGCGCAGTCACCACCAAGTCGGCGCCCAAACCGGCGGCGTCGGCATAGGTCGCCGTGCTGCCCTTGACCGTCGGCTTGGGAAGCACGGCAGGCCAGGACAGCGCGTAGCTGCGCCCGCCAGTGTGTGTCATCGTGACGAACGGGCCAGAGCCACCTGTGGAGATCTCCACTGAGGTGCCGGCAGCGATCGTTTTGGGCTTCAGCACCCCGCCCAACTCCGCCAGGGTTGTGTCGATGGGAATCCAGGCGTCACCGTGCCTGGCCCGCACAGGAGCTGCACTCACCTCTGTGGTGAACGAGCGGCCGTCAGGCATGGCGTACGTGATACTGGTCTCCGATGTCTCTTCGGGGACAGTCACCTGCGTGCCCTGCTTGACTGCTTGCAGCGCAGCCGTATGTCTTGCCGCTGCTGTGGCCCCACTCTGCGGCTGCGCGGAGGCGGGGGTGTTCGACAGTGCGGTGCCGGTCTTGCCCGGAACCCAGCGTGTACCGCTCTTCAACATTGCTTTGTTTCCGTTGAACATGGAATCGGTCGCTGTGGTTCCAGTGGTCTCATCGAACAGCCAATGGGCGACTGCAGATTTCGGCGCCGGAGGCTGCGTGGGATCCTCCCAAATGTCCGGATTACTCCACCTTTCGACTTCCTCCGGCGCCATGCCTTCCGGGAGAGCGGCGTCCTTCAGCAGGGAGCCGACGACCTCCGTCGACTGCTCGGCATCGCTTTCGAGCTGAGCGGGGGTCACTGCTTCGGGGTCGGCCGGCTCGAAATCCACCGAATCGCCGAGGCGGGACGAAATCTCATCGAGGGTAGGCGTGGCACTACTGCGCGGTCGCACATACAACGCCTGCATTGGCTCGGATGGAGCGGGTGTGTATTCGACCATGAGGGCGGGCGGGTGACGGAAGCCCGGATAATCGCTGCCTCCGCCGTATTCGCTGGCGTAGTACTGGCGCCAATTGATCGCCGGGCTCTCGGTGACCGCCCGCAGCAGCAGCCCGTGGTTGGGCACGCCTTGTTCGATCCAGGCGCGGGCCATGCCGGAGATCCGATGGACGAGCGCCTCTTCCTTGGCGCACCACCCCGTAGCGCCGGGGTCGACGCTGTAGCCGTACTTGTTGCCGCTCCCGCCCTCGGTGCCGTTGTTGGAGGGCTGGTTGTTCCAGCTCAAGCCAGTTGAAGTCCAACTGGAGGTGATGCGGGAGGCGACGATGCCCGATCCGATCTCACCGCACAGCTGGCCGCCAGGGCCGCCGGACTTGTAGTTCCACACATACAGGTCCGCGTCGACGACCTTGGCGCCTACCAGCTCCGGCGCCTCGGTGTTGAACTTCAGATACACGCGGGCGATGTCGGCGCTGGTCTGCGTGGTGCCCACGCGCAGATATCCGGCCGTGGCGTTGTTGCCCGGGTTGTTCTTGCTGACCCAGGCATCATCAGGGCGGCCGCCGCCGAACCATTCCGAGGCGGCCGCGATCGTCACCGGATAGGTCACCGCCGGGTCGGCCAGGAACTTCGCATCCGGGGAGAACACCAGCTCCGAGGACTTGCCGGAGGTCTCCACCTTCGCGGTGACCGAGGAGGTCTTGCCCTCCTCGGGGGAGGCTTCCACCTTGGCGTCCGTCGCGGTCAGCACGATGGGTGCCGCCTTCGGCTGGCCCTTGGCGTCCTTCAGCTGCGGCAGCCCCTCGGCGTTCTTGCCGAAGGTGGTGCCCTTGGGCAGGGTGAGCGGCAGGCGTACCGTCACCGGGCTGTCCGGCTTGTGCCGGAAGACCACCTGGGAGACGAACCCGTCGGCCAGGGCCAGCACCACCAGGTCCGCGCCCGGCGCGATCGCGTCGGGGTAGGTGATCGTGTTGCCAGAGATCTTCGGCTCCGGCAGGGCCCTGCTCACCCCCAGGCCGATCTTGCCTTCTGCTTCGGTGGCCGACACCAAGCTCTTGGCCCCGCGTTCGCCGAAGCCCAGCGGGGTCTTGACGCGCGCGGCCTGCAGCTTGCCGTCACGGGCCACGATGCGGGTGTCGATGGGCTCCCAGGTGCCGCTGGCCAGGTTCTTCAGCTGGACGGGCCGGGTGTGCAACTCCGCTCGGAGGTTCTTGCCATCGGGCTCAGCCCAGACCTTCATCGTCTCGGTGAACCGAGCGGGAACCTCCACCGGCTTGCCGGACTTGGCCGCCTTCTCCCAGGCAGCCTTCAGCCCGGGATCGGCCGGTTGAGCCGTCGCCATCGGAGTCGAGCCGGGGGGTTCCGCAGCCGCGGGGCCTGCTGCCATTGCTGTGACGGGCATGAGGACCGCCAGCGCCATCGCGAGCAGCCGGGATCGGCGTAATCTTCGTGAGATGCTCACTTACCACCTTCAATCGGGATGAATGCGGGCAAAACAAGATCAGTTGTACCCCGCTTTAGCTGGAGCCACAACCCCTTGGGCCGAACAAGTTTTCGATAAATCAGATGCAACTCCTTTCTCGCAAACGTCCGATTGCGAGAAGAGATCAACAAGGTGGACTGCGGAGCCATCCGGGAGGCCGCTTCCTTCTCAAAACTCGTTCTCATGCAAGTGAGTGGGTCGACTAGTTGTGAGAAATGTTTGTGAGAAGATCTGGGCATGGCCGACGCTCATCAGCCGCACGGAAACCTCCCGCCCGCCGGCTCCGAAGACACCACCGGCCGCGACGCTGACGAAGTTGAACGCCACCCCTGCCCGCGCTGCGGCGTCTCGGCCGGATCTCCCTGCCGCTCCCGCTCCGGCGCGATCGCCGGCAGCTACCACACCGGACGCTTCGGCAAGGTGCCCCGCCTGGCCAAGCATCTGCGGGTGCCCACCCCCGCTGACCGCGGCCCCGGCCAACCCTGGCGCCCAGGCACGGCACCGCCGCCCCCCGTCGACGCAGATCGGCCGTCAGCCGACATCCGCATCGGCTACGCCCGCTGCTCCTCCCACACCCAGGAACTGCAATCCCAGCTCGACGCCCTCGAAGCGCACAACATCGACCGCGACAAGATCTACAGCGAAAAGATCTCCACCCGCATCAAGGTCCGCCCCGAGTTCGAGAAGGCCCTGGCCACCGCGCGGCAGATCAAAGCCCACGCCCCGCACTGCCGCGTCATCCTCACCGTGTACGAGATGAAGCGCCTGGGCCGCGACGCCTCAGAGCTCACCGCCCTGGCCGACCACCTCACTGCCCACGGCCTGGTCCTGGAGATGCTCGCCGGACCCCTCGCCGGCCTCTACGATCCGGCCGGACCCGGCCGGATGCTGTTCGCCTTCTTCGCCGCAATGGCCGAAACCGAACGCGAAGCCATCCGCGAAGCCACCCTCGAAGGACTGGACGCCGCCGCCCGCAAAGGCAAGCACGGCGGCCGTCCCGCCGTCATCACCGACGACATGATCCACACCGTGCTCCGCCGCCGTGCCGCAGGCGAATCCATCGAGGCCATCCGCAAAGACCTGATCATCCCCACCGGCAAACGCAAAGGCCACAACCCCTCCCTGGCCAGCCTCTACCGCGCCCTCGCCGCATATGAGAAGACCCAGCGCCACCCCGACGCCGTTACCCGCGCCCACACAGAATTCGCAGACCTCCAGACCGCCCGCGACTGATCGCCCCCCTCGCGGACCTGCGAGAACGACCTCGTTTGGGTCCCATGACACGATTCTTACGGGCACCCCAAGAAGGGCGAGGCCCGCCAGCTGCTGATGGACGTGATCCTCCCGGTCCTGATCGACCCGGGCATCGACGATGAGCAGGTCGGAGGGATCCTGCGAGAGGGGATCGGGATGGACAAGCTCCGCGAAGTCTCCGCGATCAACTGGAAGCCGCTGCCGCGCGACCACGGCCGCCTGGCAGCGCTGGAGGCCTCCTACACCTACCTGCGCCGCTTCACCCCCAGGGTGCTATCGGTGGTCGACTTCCAGGGCGGGCCCGGCGCGCAGGACCTGATGACCGCGCTGACGATGTTGAAGGAGTTGGACCGAACCGGCGGCCGCAAGGTCCCGGCCGCCGCGCCGACGTCGTTCGTGCCGGCCCGGTACGCCGACTACCTGGTCAAGGCGCGCAAGGCTGGCGATGACACAGCGTTGCGGCACTACTGGGAGCTGTGCGTGGTGCTCGCCCTGCGGGACGGGCTCCGCTCCGGGGACGTGTTCGTGCCGGGCTCGCGCCGGTACGCCGATCCGGGCACCTACCTGTTCACGCCGGAGCAATGGGGGGGCAAGCGGACGGAGTTCTGCAAGCTGGTCCGTAAACCCGCCGCCGCCGCCGCCTCCGATGCGATCGAGCAGGCCAAGGAGGAGCTGCACCGGGCCTTGGAGGAACTGGAGGAGACGCTGGCGAACGCATCCCCCAACGATGTCGGCGCGGTCCGCCTGGATGAGGAAGGGCGGCTTGTCATCCCGCCGCTGTCAGCCGAGGACATCCCAGCGGAGGCCAAGGCGCTACGAGAGGAGCTGGCCGGGATGCTGCCGTTCGTGCCGATCGCCTCGCTGCTGATCGAGCTGGACGTCGGCACGAAGTTCCTGGAGTGCTTCACCCACGCCGGCGGCCGGAAGATCAAACTGTCGGTGGAAACCCGGCGCAACATCCTCGCGGTGCTCATCGCCGGCGCCACCAACCTCGGGCTGACCCGAATGTCGGAGGCGTGCGGCGTCTCCTACGACACCCTCTCGCCTGGACCCAAGAGTGGTACGTGCGGGAAGAGACGCTCCGCGAGGCCAATACGGTGCTGGTCAATCACCATTACCAGCTGGAACTGGCCAAGAAATTCGGGGGCGGCACCATGAGCTCATCGGACGGGCAGCGCTTCCCCGTCCGCGGCAAGTCCTTGACCGGCCGGGACATGAGCATCCACGGCGGACGCGTCTTGTCGACCTACACGCACGTCTCCGACCAGTGGTCCACCTACGGCACCAAACAGATCGTCCCCACCACCCGCGAGGCCAACTACACCCTGGACGAGCTACTCGGCAACGAGACCGACCTGCCGATCCACGAACACGCCACCGACACCCATGGCGCCACCTTGGTGAACTTCGGACTGTTCGACCTGGTCGGCAAAGCGCTGACGCCCCGGATCCGCGACCTGGGGAAGATCACGATGCTTCGGGTCGACAACCCGGCCGCCACCAACGCGCTCTACCCGCACGCCGGGCCGCTGCTGGCCGACCGGTGGAACGAGGATCTGGTCCGCGGCACCTACGATGACATGCTGCGGATGGCCGGATCGCTGAAGTTCGGCGAGGCGACCGCGTCCCTGGTGGTCGGGAAGTGGTCGGCCGCCTCGCGCCAGAACACCCTCGCGGCGGCGATCAAGGAGTGGGGCCGCATCCGCAGGACCATCCACGCCGCCCGGTACCTGTCGGACCCGGTGTACCGGCGGAAGATCTCCCGGCAACTCAACAAAGGCGAGAGCCTACACGCGCTGCGCCGCGACCTGCACTACGCCCAGCAGGGCACGATCGTCCGGCCGCACCTGCAAGACCAGACCGAGCAGTCCTGGTGCCTCACCATCCTCACCAACGCAGTCATCACGTGGACAACCGAGTACTACGCGATGGGCATCAAGGAGCTGCGCGGCGATGATGCGCTGGCTGGTGGACGACCGTTGCCGCCGCGTTCACGCAGGCCCGGGGCGGCGGCGCGGTTCCGCGGCGAAGCGACCGCGAACGCGATCATGGAGACGGTCGGCGAGTTTCTGTCGTGGTGCCGGGTGCCGCCGACCGTGGTCAACATGCCGACCCAGCCGAAGTTCCTGCACTATCTGCCGCCGGGCTTCGACGCGGGCGAGGACGGCCAGAACCGGACGGTGATGGCCCGCACGATCAAGTTCCGGGTCGCGGTGGCGGGCTATGAGTGGCTGAGCGAGGAGGAGATCGCCGGGCTGCGGAGTCGGCGGCTCCTACCAAGGACTCGAAGGGCTGCCCAAGGACTCGAAGGGCTGCAGACCTCCGCCACCGAGGCGCGGGCTGGCGGCGCGGCCGCGCGCACCGCCCGCCACCGGGACCGCCCCTCGCCTTCCGCGACCTGGGATTCCGCCGTGTGCTGCTGCAGTGGTACGCCATCAACAGCTCCCGCGTCGTCGTCGACCGCCTCCTGGCCCGCTCGACGAACTGGGCCCACGCCGTAAGGACGAAGCCCTGCGCACGCTCCGGGCGTTCTTCGACCACCCGGGCGCGCCCGGCGACGCGGCGGCGCTCGGGGGCACCGCAACACCGTCGCCAACCGGGTCAAACGCCTGCTCGACCTGCTCGACGTGGACGGCGACAACGCCGGGCACCGCCTCCTGCTGCAGCTGACCTGCCGGGTGCCCGCTCAGCCTACGGCTCGGGGGTCGTGGTCACCTCGGGTTCCGGGGAGCCGGCGGTCCATTTGAGCGTGACGGAGAGGTTGGCCTCGGCGGAGGTGTTGGCGATGACGACGCCGGCCTGGGTGGCGAGCTTGACCGCGAACCCCACCGTGACCTCGTCCGGCGGGCGGGCCATGTCGCTCATGCGCCGGACCACGGAGTCGGCCGCCGAGCGCAGCCGGGTCATGGCGGACTCGAACGTCTCGGTGGCGGTGCCGGCCACGTCGCGCAGCCGTCCCGCCTGGACGGTGCCGGCCCGTACCTCCACGCTCTCCACGATGAGGCTTTCGCCGTCGGCCAGCGGAATCTCGACGTACTCCTTCACCCTGCGGGGTCCTCTCTAGGTCGCGCTCATGCGCAGTGTCCATGTCACTTCACCGGAGTCCGGCACGACGCCGGCCTGTCCGGGGCCGGCGTTCGCCAGTGTGGCCCGGTGCCCGATCATGGGCTCGACGCCGGTCGAGCGGTAGGGGCCGGAGTCGGGCCAGCCGCCCAGGTTGCGCCACAGCATGAGGCCGAAGGGCTGGTCCTGCACGTCGAGCGTCATCGTCAGCCGACTGCCGCCGTCCACCACTTCGGTGGTGGTGACGTCCGGGATGCGCACGCCCATCACGGAGCCGTCGTCGGGGCCGAACCGGCTCACGTCGATGTCGCCGAGGTACGGCCAGCCGCAGGATTCCGATCGGTCCGGCAGGTCGACGATCATGGGGATGCCCTCGGGCAGTTCGACCCGGGCACGGTCGGAGAGCTCCAGGAGGGCGTGGGCGGCCCAGATGAACCGGTGTCCCGGATCGCCCTGGAGCCGATAGGCGGCGGTCAGCCGCCCGGTCTCGACGGTGACGTCGCGGCGGAGCTCGAAGCCGGGGCCGGTGACGCGCATCGTGTGGCCGTCCTCCTGCCAGGCGCGCGACCACACCTGCCCGTGATCGGGCACACCGCCGATCGTGGGATAGCACTCCTCGAGGCCGCCGGCGTCGACGAACGGGTCGCCGGGTGCGACGTCGTCGCGGGCCGTGCCGGGTCGTCGCCAGAGCCATTCTTTTCCGTCCGGCCCGACCAGTGACACCCATCGGCCGCCGTGGCGGCTGTCGATCTCCACGCGCATCGGGCTCATGCCATCCCTTCGTTCCCGCGCTGCTCGATGATGTCACGAAGAATCGCCTCTTCCACGGCTGCCGCGAATTGGCGGAGAACCGGGGTGTCGAACAGGCTGCTCACCGGGAGGAATGTGCCGAATGTCGCGTTCACGCGGGAGATGAGGCGGGTCGCGGCGATGCTGTGGCCGCCGGCCGCGAAGAAGTGGGTGTCCGCCGTGATCGGGACGTCGAGCAGGTCCCGCCAGAGCTTGGCCACCGCCTTCTCCGCCGCGGTCATCGCGGGATTCCGGTCGGTCCCGGGCGCGGGGTCAGGTAGCGCCGGCCAGTCGATCTTGCCGTTGGGGAGGTGGGGCACCGTGTCGATGAGGGTGATCACCGACGGGACGAGGTAACCGGGCAGCCTGGTGCCGAGGTGGTCGCGGAGTTCGGCGGCCGTGACCTCGCCGTCCGGCACGACCCAGGCGAGCAGCCGTGGCCCACCCGACGGGTCCGGCCGGGGTCCGGCGACGGCCTGCCGTACCGCTGGATGGGTGTGAAGGGCCGCCTCCACCTCTCCGGGCTCGATGCGGTGGCCGCGGATCTTGAGCTGGCGGTCGGTCCGGCCGTGGTACTCGATCGAGCCGTCGGCGCGCCGTGAAGCCAGGTCGCCGGTGCGGTACAGGCGGGCGCCCGGCGTGAACGGATCGGGGACGAAGCGTTCGGCGGTGAGCGCCGGATCACCGTGGTAGCCGCGAGCCAGGCCGGCGCCGCCGATGTACAACTCCCCCGGTGTTCCCGGCGGCACCGGGTGCAGGTGCCGGTCGAGGAGCAGGATCCGGGTGTTGGCGATCGGATGGCCGATGGTGACGGGCTCGTGGGGGAGGCAGTCAGCGGCGGTGGAGTACGTGGTGGTCTCGGTGGGCCCGTAGAGGTTGGTGACGCGGCGGCCGGGCAACGTCTGGGCAACGTGTTCGACGAGGCTCGCGCGCAGCGGTTCGCCGGCGACGTTCACCCGCAGGAGCGCGGGCAGCGCAGGCGGGTCGTCGAGCAGTGCCCTCAGCGCGCTCGGCACGGTGTTGAGCAGCGTGATCCGGTCCGCGGCCGGGCTGTGGCGCAGGGCGAGCACGTCGTCGAGGAGTTCCACCGTGCCGCCCGCCGACAGCGGCGTGAAGATCTCGAACACCGACAGGTCGAAGCACACGGAAGTGCAGGCGGCCACGGTGGCCAGTTCCGCGCCGGAGAAGGCGCGGCGCCCCCAGGTCACGAGGTTGAGCAGGCCGCGATGGGTGATCGCGACGCCCTTCGGCACACCGGTCGAGCCGGAGGTGAACAGCAGGTAGGCGAGATCGTCCGGGTGCGGGCGCACCGGCTTCGACGTGCTCGTCGCGGGCGCGCGCAGGTCCACCACGGTCGTGCCGGGCGGGACGGTCACGGCGCGGCCGGTCGTGCCGTCGGTCAGCAGGATGGACGGCTGCGCGAGGGCGAGCATGGCGTTCAGCCGGGGCAGCGGGTAGGCGGGATCCAGCGGCAGGTAGCCGGCGCCGGACTTGAGCACGCCCAGCAGGGCGACGACCAGGTCGGACGTCCTGGGCAGGCAGACGGCCACGACCATGCCCGGCCCCGCTCCGCGTGCGGCGAGACGAGCCGCCACGGCGTCGGAGGCGGCGCGCAGCCGCGCGTGGGACAGCTCCCGATCGCCGCAGCGGAGCGCGGTGCCCTCGTGGTCGTGAAGCAGGTCCAGCACGGTGCCCTCGGGCCGCTCGGCGTGCGTGTCGTCGCCGCCGGACACGGCCTGGCGGTACTCCCCGGCGGGCATGACGGGCAGCTCGTGCACGGGCAGGTCCGGCCGGTCGACGGCGGCCTGGAGGACCGTCTCCAGGCGGTCGGCGAGCCGGTCGGCGGTGGCGGGATCGATCAGGTCGCCGCGGTATTCGAGACGGGCGCGCACCGTGCCGCCGCGTTGGCGCAGCGACAGCCACAGGTCGAACTTCGCCGCCTCCGGCTCGATGTCACGCAGCCGCGCCCGCACGCCGCCGAACGTCCACGACTCCGGCGGCTCCTCCACCCAGTCGCAGGCCACCTGGACCAGCGGAGCGTGCGCCGTGCCACGCTCCGGCGCGAGGATCTCGACCAGCGAGCCGAAGGGCACCTCCGCCTGGTCGAGCGTGTCCAGCACGTCGGTCCGGACCCGGCCGAGGAACATCGAGAAAGGCTCGTCCGGATCGATGTGGAGGGGCACGGGCAGGAGATTGGCGAACAACCCGACCGCGTCGTCGTGTTCTGATCGGGTACGGCCGGCGCCGATGGTGCCGATCAGCATGGACTCCTGCCCACTCGAGCGCCACATCAGCACCGACCACGCGGCCAGCGCCACCATGAACGGCGTGGCCCGGGTCGTGTCCGCCAACGCGGTCATCGCGGCGACGAGCCGGTCCGGCAGGGTGCGCCAGACGACGCCGCCTTGGTCGGTCTGCACCTGGGGGCGGGTGACCGGGAGCCGCAGGGTGTCCGGCACGGCACGCAACCGCGCTACCCACGCCGGTGACGGCACGGCAGGTTCGGCGTCGCCGTACGCAGGAGCGGCGGGAAGCGACCGTCCGGCGTAGGCGGTCGTGAGGTCGCGGAGGAAAACGCCCACCGACGCGTCGTCGGTGACGATGTGGTGCATGGCGAACCAGGCTCTGCCGCCGTCCGGCCGTACGGCGATGCGGAGCAGGGGATCGGCGGCGAGGTCGGTGGGACGCCCGGCCCAGGCCGGCTCCGCCACGTCGGCGACGGCGAACTCGAAGGCGGGGCCGGAACGGACGAACGCCCGCGGGTGTCCGTCCTCGTCGGCGAAGCCGGTGCGCAGGGCGTCATGGCGGGCGACCACCCGTTCCACGGCCGTGCGCAGCCTCGCGACGTCGATCGGTTCGTCGAAGTCCAGGGCGAAGGCGATCGTGTAGGCGCTGCCGCCGGGACGCAGCCGGTCCAGGAACCACAGGCTGCGCTGCGCCGGAGACACCTGCCGAACCGTGGCCGGACCCGGGGGAAGCGCGGAAGCGGCTGGTGGGCGCGCCGCGCTCTCGAGCCAGGCCGTCAGCGCGGCGATGGTGCGGTGCTCGAACACCTCCTCCACGCGCAGCTCGGCCGCCACCCGGCGGCGCAGCCGCGCGGTGACGCGGACGACGTGCATGCTGTGGGCGCCGGCGGTGAAGACGTCGTCCTCGCGGCCCAGCGCCGGGACGCCGAGCACCTGCCGCCAGGTCTCGGTCACCGCGCGCTCCACGTCGCTCACCTCGTTGGACGGCTCGGCGAGGCCGGGCGCGGCCGGGAGCTGGGGTAGCGCCCTGCGGTCGATCTTGCCGTTGGGCAGGGCGGGCAGGCCGGCGAGCATCACGTACCGGAGGGCCGTCAGCGGCTCGGGCAGTGTCCGCGCCAGGTGCGCGGTCAGGCTTCCCGAGTCCGGTGGTACGGCGGCGCGGGGCACGACGTACCCCACCAGGACCGGTTCCCCGTTCTGTTCGTGCGCCTGTACGGCTGCCGCCCGCACGTCCGGGTGGGTGCGCAGGGCCAGTTCGATCTCGTCGAGCTCCACCCGGTGGCCGCGGACCTTGAGTTGGCGGTCGGTCCTGCCGTGGCACTCGATGGCCCCGTCGGCGTGTCTTGAGGCCAGGTCCCCCGTTCGATACAGGCGGGCGCCTGGCGTGAACGGATCGGGGACGAAGCGTTCGGCGGTGAGCGCGGGGTCACCGTGGTAGCCGCGAGCCAGGCCGGCGCCGCCGATGTACAACTCCCCCGGCGTCCCGGGCGGCACCGGACGCAGATCCTCGTCCAGCAGCAGCGCCCGGGTGTTGGCGATCGGCCACCCGACGGGCACGCGTTCACCCGGATCCTCGGGGACGTCGCCCATCAGTGAGGTCATCGCGCACTCGGTGAGCCCGTACTGGTGGACGAAGCGCACCTGCCGCCCCCACCGGCGACGGACCCGATCCACGAGTTCGGCGGGCAGCGTCTCGCTGATGATCACCACAAGGCGCAGGTCTCCCGGGGGCGTGTCCAGGTCGAGGAGAGCCGACAGCACCTGTGGCAGGCACGACAGCAGGCAGGTGACCGTGCCCTCGGCCAGCCGCCGCGCGACGGCCTGCACGGCCTGCGCGCCCCGGCTCTCCACCAGTTCCAGCGTGGCGCCGCTGGTCAGCGGTCCGAGGATGTCGCGTACGGCGGCGCTGTACCCGATGTCGGCCAACTGGAGCGCCACGTCCCCGGGTCCGAGCGCCCAGGCGGCGGCCACCTGGGTGAGCGTGTTGGCCGCCGCCTCGTGCGGAACGGCCACCAGCTTGGGCTGCCCGGTCGTGCCGGAGGTGGGCAACACATAGGCCAGGTTGCCGGGCCGTACCGGAGACTCAGGGACGGCAGCGGGTTCGGGCACGTCGACCAGCACGCCGGGCCGTACCGGAGATTCAGGGGCGGCGGGTTCGGGATCGTCGACCGGCACGACGGGAACGGCGGTGTCCAGCGCGTGCCCCGACGCCGTGACCAGGAAGCGGGCCGACGCGCGAGCCAGCAGCGCCTCCTGCGGCGCGGCCGGGTGCCATGGGGTCAGCGGCAGGTAGGCCATGCCGGAACGCAGCACGGCGAGCACCGCCACGGGCAGGCCGAGCCCGCGCGGCAGGCGGATGCCGGCGACCGCGTCCGGTTCGGCGCCGGCCCGCACGAGGCGTCCGGCCAGGCCGTTTGCCGCGTCGGCCAGCTCGGCGTAGGTCAGCGTGCGCGTGCCTGCCCGGACGGCGACGCGGCCGGGGTCGGCGCCCACGAGGTCGTGGAGCAGCCTCGCCTCACGCGCCATCGTGCGCTCCCGCGGCCGGGAGGCCGATCGCGCGGATCACGGCCGGCTCCTCGCCGCCGGCGAAGTCGACGACGCTCACCACCCCGCTGTCGAGCAGGGTCACGACGCGATCGGCGACGTCCTCCCACGACGTGCCGGCGCTGCGGACGTTGACCTGCGCGACGATAATTTCGGCTGATGCCATGGGCACCTCACATCAACTGGGCGGTTACGTGATGGGCCAGCAACTCGGTCACGCTCGCGAGACGTGCTCCCCCGGCGGCGACGGCGCGAAGGTGACCGGGCAGCGCGGCGGTCGGCACGTCGTCGAGGTCGAGCCAGATCGCGGGCAGGGCGGTGTGGCGGCGGGCGCGGGCCAGCCGGTAGCCGAAGGCGCCGGGGTTTCCGGCCGAGGCGCGCACATGATGGACGTCGGCGCCGGCTAGCCCGTATTCGGGCAACCGATACGCGTTCCGCCAGACGGGAACGTCGAACCCGTAGCCGGGGTCGTAGTTCACGCCGTGGCGCGGGTCGTGGGCCTCGCCCTGTGGCGTCAGCACGAGCCGCACACCCCGCTCGTACAGCGACGCCGGTGACGCGTGCACCGGCGGGACCCGGTCGAGCAGGAGCACCCGCGGATCGTCGTGGGCATGCGGCACGCCGGGCAGTTCTTCGTCGGCGATCGCGCGCCGGTCGGGGGTGCCGGCGCCGCTGACGATGACGAAGGCGTCCGGTCCTGGCGGCGGTGGCTCCAGGAGTTCCAGCAGTCCTTCGGCGATGTGCTCCGGCTCCGGTCGTACCGCCTCCGACCAGGGCGGGCGTGCCGCTGCGGCCAGTCCCGCCCTGGTCAGCTCGTACAGCGTGGCCACGTCGTCGCAGGCGGCCAGGCCGACGTGGGGAAGCGACGCCGCCACCAGTTCGGCGGTGGCCTTCTGGTCCTCGGCCCAGGAGAAGTTCGGCACCAGGACGGTCGCGGCCGGTCCCGACAGGGTCTCGCGCAGGACGTTGCTGCCCGGCCGGATCACGGCCACCCGCGCCGCGTGCAGCAGCGCCGGCAGTTCCGGGACGAACGGCACGAACGTCACGTTCGGCAGCTCCGGGGGTGTCGAACCGCGATAGTACGGCCCGGCCACCAGCACCACGCGCGTCGGCACGCGCTCCGCCCGCAGCCGCGCGGCCACCTCGGTCATCGAGGAGAACAGCCGCTCGGGGTACGCCTGGGTGGTCACGTCACCGCCCGCGCCCGCGCTCACCACGACCAGCGGCAGCGTGTCCGGGGAGAACCGGGCGGCGGCCGCCGCGACGTCCGTGGCGTCCGGAAGGGCGAAGACCGGGCCGTGGAAGCGGACGCGGCCGGAGTGGCCGAGCATCGTCCGGGTCGCGGGGGTCAACTCCGCCGACCGCAGAACGGCGGCCTCCTCCCGGGCGACGAGGATCCTGTCGTAGTGGCGCAGCAGGCCGTCCTGACGCAGGCGTTCGAGGTAGGCGCCCCTGGTCATGCCGCTCATCACCAGTGCCTTGGGGACATCGCGGAAGGGCGCGAGAAACAGGTGGCGCGGATCGGGATAGGTGTCCTCGACCAGCAGCGACGGCGCCAGCCGGGTGCCGAGCGCGCGCAGCAGGTCCAGGTAGGCGGCCTCCATCGCGTCGTTGGGCAGCCGCTCCAGCACCGGCAGGTTCACCGCGGGCAGCGGCGAGCGGCGCAGCAGGTCGACGGGCCGCCCCTGGCTCATCAGCACCACGCGCACGTCCGGGGCGAGCCGCGCCAGCGCCTCGGCGATCAGCAGCGTGCGCCGGGTGTGGCCCAGCCCATGGCGGCCCTTGAAGCAGAACAACACCGTCGTGGTCATGAGCCGGCGACCTCCGCACGGGCGGCCGCGGCCAGGGTGCGCGCCCACCGGCGGCGTGGGGCGAATCCCCAGCGCCTGGCGGCGAGCGCGCCGCTGAACCGCCGGTGCGTCGCGTACAGGCCGGCCGGCTCACCCTCTTCGATCGCGATCCGCTGCCCGCGCAGCCGAAGCAGTTCCATGGCCAGCGTTCGCCAGCCGAAGTGCCCGCCGACGGCGTTGACCGGTCCGTCGGGCGGTCGCCGCAGGCACTCGGCCACGAGCCAGGCCAGGTCGCGGGCGTCCACCCAGGCGTGCCCGCGCCGCGCGGGCGGCAGGACCAGCGGGCGGCCGGACCTGATCGCGTCCTCCACCGGTGCTCCGGCGGTCTGGCGTAACTGCCATATGCAGTACGGGTCCGGCGCCCAGACGAACGGCGGCCGCAGCGCCGCGTGACCGGGGCCGGTGGCGGCCAACAGGTCTTCGCACGCCGCCTTGGCTCGCGCGTACTCGGTCAGGTCTCTTGGAAAGGGGTGGTCCTCGGTGACGGCGTGGGGGCCGGGCGGCCGGCCGTACACGTCGGCGCTGCTGATGAAGACGAACGGGCGGCCATCTCGTCCTGCCGCCAGCATTTCCATGGCCGCGAGGTCGACGTCGGGTTCGGTGAAGGTGCTCGCGGCGTGCACGAGCGCGACCGCCCCGTCCGCCGCCTCGGCCAGGCTCGCCGGGTCGGCCAGGTCCCCTTCGGCCACCTCGTCGGCGATCCGCAGGGCACGCGGGCGCGAGGACGGCCGCGAGAAGGCGCGTACGGCCAGGCCGCGTCGCCGCAGTTCCGCGGTGACGGCCTGCCCCACCAGCCCGGTGGCGCCGGTGACCAGGACGACCGGGCCGTCCCGGCGAACGGGCGCGCGCACCGGTGGGGCACTCAGCGCGCGGGCCAGCGCCGCCACGGTCGGGTGTGCCATGACCAGTCGGGCGGGCACCGGACGCCCGAGCCGCGCCGCCACGGCGTCGGCCGCCTGGAGTGCCAGCAGCGAGTGGCCGCCGAGCTCGAAGAAGTCGTCATCCCTGCCGGCGGCGATGCCGAGCACCTGGGCGTAGACCTCCGCGATGACCGGCTCCAGCGGGGCAGGCGGACCGGACGGGCCGGCACGCGGCGGGGACATCGGGGAGGTGAAGCGGCCGGACGGCACGGCACCGGGCGGGGATGGCGGCGAGGTGGGGCGTGGCGTGACAGAGGCGAGGTCGTCGATGCGCCGGTGGGGATCATGACAGGCGGCGGCGACGAGGTCGGCGTACCTGGCGGCCATGGCCGTCACCGTCGCCCGGTCGAGGACCTGGGTGGCGTACTCCCAGGACATCGCCCACCCGGCGGCGTCCGGCTCCGGGGCGATCATGACCGTGAGGTCGAGTTTCGCGGCGCCGTTGTGCATCCGGTGTCCCGGGGAGACGCCGTCCATGCCGAACATCGTCCGGTACAGGGGATTCCTGGCCGCGCCCGGCATGGCCCCCAGGTCGCGGACCACCTCGGCCAGGGGCAGCTCCTGGTGGGCGTGGGCTTCCAGTACGGCGCGGCGCACCCGGCCCACCACGTCGGCGAAGGAGGGGGCACCGCTCAGGTCGCAGCGCAGCGCCACCGTGTTGGCCAGCATCCCGGCGGCTCCCTCCAGCTCTTCCAGCCGCCGGGCCGCCATGGGCACGCCCACCAGGAGGTCGTCCGGGGCGCCGCCGCGGCGCAGTTCCACGAGGAAGGCGGCAAGGAGCGTCATGTACGGCGTGGCGTGCAGCCGGCGGGCGACGTCGGCCACCGCCGGGGTCACCG
>NZ_JBHYIO010000061.1:0-51834 GCF_042740095.1 Nonomuraea sp. NPDC059023
GAATCCTGCCGTCGAGGTCGAAGACGAGCTGGAAGTACGGCTCCCGCCCCACCGCGTCGAGCCGGGCGGCCAGTTCCAGGTCCCGGGCCGCCTGCCCGGGATCCCTGTCCGCGGCGCCGGCCAGGGCGCGCGGGGCGCGTTCGCCGTCGAAGACGCCCCACCACTCGACCTCGGCCAGCCCGAGCTCGCGGGCCAGGCGGGCGCTCTCGCGGCTGAGGTAGGGATAGGCGCTGACACGGCCGGGGAAGTGCGGCAGCCGTACCCGGTCGAGCGGGCGCAGCGCGCCGCGGACCTGCCGGTGGCCGCGCCAGGCGGCCTGCGGGGTGGCGTACTCGCCGGTCAGGGAGGCGATGTAGTCGAGGGCGGCGGCCTTGGTGAAGCGGTCGAGGCCGCCGACATGGGCGACGAGCCGGGACGGCGCGGGCCCCGCCATCGCCCGCGGCAGCAGCGCGGACAGGCCCGGCATCATGCCCGCCGCCAGCACGGCGCCGCGGGGCCCGCCGGGCGCCCGCAGGGCCAGGCCGGTGAGGGGGTCGAGGTCGAGCCGGTCGCCCGCGACGTCCACGTAGTGCGCTCCCGCGGCCAGCGCGGCCCTGGCCACGGTGTCGCGGATGTCCGAGGACGGCCCCGCGCAGTTGACCACCACCTCGCACCCGGCGCAGAACCGGGCCAGCGCGGCGGCGTCGTCCAGGTCCAGGATGACGGCCTCGTCGTCCGGCCCGGCCAGGGCGCGCACCCGGGCGGGGTCCCGGCCGCCGAGCCGCAGCGGGCCGGGCAGCCGTCGGGTCAGCGCGCGGCCGACGGCGCCGTAGCATCCGCTCACGCCGATGGTCATGACTCCTCCAGCACGGCGGCGACCTCGTCCACGTGGGGCGGGCGCAGGCAGGTGAAGTGGTCGCCGGGCACGTCGGTGACGGTCAGCTCGCCCAGGCACAGCTCCCGCCAGAAGCCGGTCATGTCGTCGCGCAGCCACGGCAGGAAGCTCGTGCCGCCGCGCTGGCGCAGGAAGGCGATGTCGCCCGCGTACGGCTCCGGCTCGTGGGCGGCGACGGCCAGGAGGCTGTGCCGTACCACCTGGAAGGAGGTGGCGACGTGCCGCTCGACGTCGGGGCCCGCGGTCCCGGAGGTGGCGGCGTGGCCGATCGCGGCCAGCCGTTCGGCCTGCGGGCGGGCGGCCTGGGCGCGGAAGGCCGCGGCGGCGGGGGCGAGGTCGCCGGTCAGCGCGGTGACCGAGCCGGCGGGCACGCGGCCGGGGTCCTCTCGTAGCAGGGCGGCGAAGACCTTCGCCATCAGCTCCTCGTCGGCGGGGTAGCCGGCCGCCGCCGGGTCCACGCCCATGACCTTGGCGAAGACGTACTCGGCCACGAGGTCGTCCTCGATGGTCCGGGGCAGCGTGTAGCTGCTGACCACGGTGAGGGCGCTGACGTCGGCGCCGGACTCGGTCAGGTTCCTGGCGACCTCGGTGGCCAGCAGGCCGCCCATGCAGTAGCCGACCACGTGGAAGGAGTGCGCGCCGGTCTCCAGGAGGGTGCGGGCGTAGCGGGCGGCGCGGCGGGCGATCAGGCCGCGCGGCTCCTCGGCCAGATAGGCGTCCACGTCGGTGATCGCGAGTCCGGCCAGCGGGCCGCCCTTGGCGGTCAGCAGGCGGGACAGTGCGCGGTAGGGGGTGAGGGTGCCGCTGCCCTCGTGGACGAGCACGCGCAGCGGCCCGTCGCCGGGTGGATCGCCGCCGAGCGGGATCAGCGGCGTGCGCTCGGCGGGGGCGCCGTCCTCCTCGGCGGCGCCGTCGCGCAGGCCGTCGGCGAGCGCGGCCACGGTGGGCTGGTGCAGGATGCGGCGGACCAGGTCGTCCCAGTGCGCATCGGCCGCGGCCGGTACGCGCTCGCGCAGCGTGGCGGCCAGCTTGGCGACCACCAGCGAGTCGCCGCCGAGGTCGAAGAAGTCGTCGTCGCGGTTGACCGTGCCCACGCCGAGCACCTCGGCCCACACGCCGGCGAGCGCGCGTTCGAGGTCGTCGCGGGGCGGCCCACCGGCCGAGGCGCGGCTCGCGGCGGCGCGGGGCAGCCATGAGCGGAGCGTGGTGGAGTCCACCTTGCCGTTGGCCGTCAGCGGCAGCTCGTCGACGATCTGCAGGTGGGCCGGGATCATGTAGTCGGGCAGCCGCCTGGCCAGGTGCCCGGCCAGGCCCGCGACGTCCAGGGGCCGCCGGTCGGTCTTGAACCGGGCGGCGAACACGTTCTGGCCGAGCGGGCCGGTCACGTCGCCGGGGCCGGGCAGGCAGACGGTCGCGCCGGCGCCCGCCTCCCGCAGCAGGCCGAGCCACTGGTCCCGGCCGAGGAAGGTCTGGTCGAGGCCCTGGCGCAGGTCCTCGTAGTCCCATTTGCGGGGGTCCTTGTCCGGCATCATGAACTCCATCGAGGTCATGATCTGGTAGCTGTCCCGCGTGGTCTCGATGAAGACCAGCCAGCCGCCGGGGCGCAGCATGCGTACCAGCCGCTCCAGCACGCGGCCGGCGTGGCGGGAGTTGTGCAGCACGTTCGCGCAGAGGATGACGTCGAAGTCGTTGGGCGCGTAGCCCTGCGCGCGGAAGTCCTCGTTGATGTCGAACAGGCCGTAACGCACCCAGGGCAGCTCGCCGAAACGGGCGCGGGCCTCGTTGATGAAGAAGGGCGAGACGTCGGTGAACAGGTAGTCGGCGTCGTGCCCGGCCAGGGCCGGGATCGTCCGCGCGCTGGTGCCGCCGACGCCCGCCCCCGCCTCCAGCACGCGCAGGCGGCCGGGGTGCCCGGCGGCGATGCGGCGCAGGATCTCGACGGCGGCGTGGTTGACGTAGCGGCTGATGATGTTCTCCCGGTAGGCGGCCTCGGAGATCTCCAGGCGGCCCTCCGGGAACAGCAGCGGCAGCGGGTCCAACTCGTCCCTGACCAGTTCGGGCAGGTGGGCGGTGCTGGTCCTGAAGTAGGCGATCAGCTCGGCCGGGTAGCTGTCCTCGCGTTGCAGCTCGCCGACCGCGCGCCAGGCGGCGTCCAGGTCGCCGGGACCGGCCGTGCGGACGGCCGTGCGCACGCCGGCGGGACCGCGTTCGAGGTAGCCCTCGTGCTCCAGCACGCGCAGCCAGCGGCGCACCAGCCGGTGGTGGCGGGGCGCGGCGTCGAGGGCCGCGATGACCTGCTCGGTCGTGGCGGTGTCCCCCACCTGCCGGAACAGGCCGCGGGTGGCGAGGGCGCGCACGATGCCGACGACCGCGGCCCGGTCCAGGCGGGCGATGAACTCGGTCAGCTCCTCGCGGGAGATGTGCGCGGTGTGCGGGTCGCCCGCGCGCGATCCGGCCGCGCGCAGCTCCTCCGCCGCCCCGTCCATGACCTCCGGGGTACGGCGGGCCGGCTCGGCGAACGCGGCCAGGCGGCGCTCCATGCCGTCGCCGTCCACCAGCACGTGCGCGGCGGCGACCGCGGGATGGTCCTGGACCGCGGCCTCGACCTCGGCCGGTTCGATCCGGTGGCCGCGGATCTTGACCTGCCGGTCCTCGCGGCCCAGGAACTCGATCAGCCCGTCCTCGCGGTAACGTCCGAGGTCGCCGGTGCGGTAGAGGCGTTCGCCGGTCGCGGGGTGGCCGACGAAGCGCCGGGCGGTCTTGCCCGGGTCGCCGAGGTAGCCGAGCGCTACGCCCGCGCCGCCGATGTACAGCTCTCCCGCCACCCAGTCGGGGCAGGGGCGCAGGTGGTGGTCCAGGACGTGGAAGGTCTGGTTGGCCAGCGGCTTGCCGTACGGGACGCTCGTCCAGCCGGGCTCGGGCTCGCCGATCGGGTGGAAGATCGACCAGATCGACGCCTCGGTGGCGCCGCCCAGGCTGACCAGGTCGAGCCGGGGCAGGCGGGCGCGGATGGCCGGGGGCAGCGTGATCGGGATCCAGTCGCCGCTCAGCAGGGCCAGCCGGAGCGTCGGCAGAGTGGTCTCCGGCTGCGTGGCCAGGTAGTGCTCCAGCATCTGGAGCTGGGCGGGCACGGAGTTCCAGAGGGTGACGCCGTGCTCGGCGACCAGCCGGGCCCAGCGGGCCGGGTCGCCCCTGCCCGCGGCGCCGGGCAGCACCAGCGTGCCGCCCGCGGCCAGGACGCCGAAGACGTCGTAGACGGACAGGTCGAACCCCAGCGCCGCCAGGCCGAGGACGCGGTCGGCCGGGGTCACCGAGAAGCGGCGGTTGATGTCGGCGACGGTGTTGAGGGCGGCCTCGTGGGAGATCATCACGCCCTTGGGGTCGCCGGTGGAGCCCGAGGTGTAGATGACGTAGGCCAGGTCGCCCGGCCGCGCGGCGCTTCGGGGGACGGAGGTGGTGGCGGGCGCCAGCGTGTCCACGTCCAGGCAGCGCACGCCGTCGGGACGCTCGCCGATCCACGACTGGGTCAGGACGGTGTCCACACCGGCGTCGGCCAGGATGCGGGCGCGCCTGGCGGGCGGCTGGCCGGTGTCGACCGGCAGGTAGGCGGCTCCGGCCAGCAGGATGCCGAGCGCGGCGACCACCTGCTCCCAGCCTTTGTCCATGAGGATCGCCACCGGCGCCCCGCCTCGGGCGAGGGGCTCCGGCACGGCGGTGGCGGGGGTGAGGGCTGCCGGCACGGCGGTGGCGGGGGTGAGGGGTTGCGCCGCGGGGCCGCCTCGGGTGAGGGGCTCCGCTCGGGCGGTGGCGGGGGTGAGGGGGTCCGCCATGGGGCCGCCTCGGGTGAGGGTTTCGGCTACGGCGGTGGCTCGGGCGAGCAGGTCGCCGTATGTCAGCGTGCGGTCTTCCGCGATGACGGCGGGCGCGCCGGGGGTGGTGGACGCGCGGGCGACGACCGGCTCGTGCAGCAGCCCGCCGGGGCGCGGCGCCGCGGTGGCGTTCGCGCGTTCCCGCCGCGCCTCCTGTACGGCCGGCAGCCCCACGGGCGAGGCCGCCGCCCACGCGTCGTCGCCGGCGGCCAGGTCGGCCAGCAGTTCGCGCAGCGCCCCGAACAGGTCCTCGGCCAGCCCAGCCGGGAGCACGCCGTCGCGCACGTCGGCCCTGACCTCCAGGGTCCCGTCCTCGACGAGGGCCTGGCAGTCGATCCACACCTGCGGCGTCTGGCTCCTGCCGTACACCACGTCGCCCATGCCGTCGCCGGCTTCGCCGAGCCCGAGGGTGCTGGTGAAGACGACCGGCATGAGGGCGGCGTCGCGGCCCTTCGTGCGGGCGATCTCGCGCATCACCTCAACCCCGGAGTGGAGCCGGTGGTCGAGGTCCTGCCACAGCCGGGCCTGGAGCGCGGCGGCGCGGGCGGCGAAGGTGGCGTGCGCGGAGCCGTTCACCTCAAGGAGGCTGACCGTGGTGAAGTCGCCGACGAGCGCGTCCACCTGCGGGTGGAGGGGGCGGCGGTTGAGGAGGGTGAGGTTGAGGCAGAAGGCGGGCTGGCGGCTCCAGCGGCCGACGACCTCGGCGAAGGCGGCCAGCACGGCGGTGGAGGGGGTGATGGCGTGCGCGGCGGAGCGCTCGCGCAACGCCTGCCACTGCCCGGGCGCGAACCTGGCCAGGTGGCGGGTGAACGAGCCGCCGGCCTGGGCGCGCTCGTCCTCGCGCAGGGGCAGTTCCGGCGCGCCGGGCAGGGTGGCGAGGCGCTCCTCCCAGTATGCGCGGTCGCGTTCGCGGGCGGGGCCGTCGCGTTCGCCCCGGGTGGCGGCCACGTAGTCGCGGAAGGTGATCTCCAGGGGCGGCAGGTGCGCCGCGGGGTCCTGGTAGAGGGTGTTCAGCTCGGTGAGCAGGAGCTGGATGCTCATGTAGTCGGCGATGAGGAAGTCGACGGAGACGTGCAGCAGGTCGCGTCCGTCCGTGCGGGTGATCCGGAGCTCGAACAGCGGCCAGGCCGCCGGATCGTAGACGCGGCTGTCCATGGCGGCCCTGACGGCCGTCAGGTGCGCCTCGGTCTCGGCGGCGGGGCGGCCGGTGAGGTCGGTGGTCTCGATGCGGTAGCGGGGCCGGTCGGGGGCGGTGACCTGGTAGCCCTCCGGGTGGACGGTGGCGCGCAGCATGTCGTGGCGCTCGATCAGCCGGTTCCAGGCGTCCTCGGCGCGGCCGGGGTCCAGGCCGGTGAAGGCGAGTTCGGCGTAGACCTGGCAGGCGGTGCCGCCGTAGTCGTAGGCGGCGCCCCGGCCGAGCAGGTAGGCGGCCTGGACGTCGGTGAGCGGGAACGGCTCGTGGCGGGCGGCCGGGTCGGGGCGCAGCTCGGGCTGGGCGGGGCGGCTCAGCTGCTCCAGCAGCGCCTCCTTGTGGGCGGCCAGCAGGGCGCGCCGTTCCTCGGTGAGGACGCCCTTGGGGGCGCGGAAGCGCAGCCGCCCCGACTCCGCCCACAGGTGGACGCCCTCCCGGGCCAGTTCGGCGATGAGCTGACCGGCTGTCATAGCGAGCCCTCCTCGAAGGCTGAGTCGTCGCGGTGGTCGATCAGGGCGGCGTGCTCGGCGATCGTCGGCCCGGCGAACAGTTCCCGCAGCGGGAGGTCGGCGCCGAACTCGATCCTGATCTCCTCGGCCAGGCGGGTGGCCAGGACGCTGTCGCCGCCGAGCGTCACGAAGTTCTGGTGCCTGCCCACGTCCGGCAGGTCGAGCAGGGACCGCCAGATCGCGGCGAGGGCCTGCTCGGTGGGCCCGGCGGGCGGGGCGTCGCGGCTCTGGCCGTCGGGTTCGCGGGCCAGGCGGGCGAGGGCGGCGCGGTCGATCTTGCCGTTCGCGCCGAGCGGGAGGTCGTCCAGCGGGGTGATCGTGGCGGGGACGGCGTAGGAGGGCAGGCGGTCGGCGAGCCGGTCGCGCAGGTCACCGAGGTCCCCGGCTGGGACGACGAAGGCGGCCAGGTGGCGATCCACCTTGGTGGCGACGGCGCGCTCGACGTGGGGGTGGGTGAGCAGGGCGGCTTCGATCTCGCCGAGTTCGATCCGGTGGCCGCGGATCTTGACCTGGTGGTCGAGACGGCCCAGGAACTCCAGGGTGCCGTCGGGCCAGTAGCGGCCCATGTCGCCGGTCCGGTACCAGCCGCCGGTGAACTTCGCGGCGGTCGTCTCCGGGTCACCGCGATAGCCCTTGGCGACCCCGGCCCCGCCGATCCACAACTCGCCCGCCACCCAGTCCGGGCAGTCCCGGCCCGCAGCATCGACGACGCGGAAGCACTGGTTGGCCAGGGGCCTGCCGTAGGGGACCGACACCCATTCCGGTGGCACCTTGGCGGGGACCGGGCAGTAGTTGGACCAGATCGACGCCTCGGTGGCCCCGCCCAGGGCGATCAGCTCGCAGTCGGGGGCGGCGCGGCTGAGCCTCGCGGACAGGTCGAGGGGGACCCAGTCGCCGGACACCATGGCCAGGCGCAGTGATCCCAGGGTGCCCCGGTCGGCGGTGAGCAGCATGTCGAGCAGGGCCGGGACGGTGTTCCACACGGTCACCCCGTGCTCGGCCACCAAGGCGGCCCAGCGGGCGGCGTCGCGGCGCTCGTCCTCGCCGATCATGACGAGGGAGCCACCTGCCGACAGCAGGCCGAACACGTCCCACACCGACAGATCGAAGTCGAGCGCCGACACCGCCAGAACCCGGTCCTCGGCGGTCACACCGAAGCGCCGGTTGACGTCCATGACCGTGTTCACCGCGGCCTGATGGGAGATCTCGACGCCCTTCGGCTCACCGGTGGACCCCGAGGTGAAGATCACATACGCGCTCGCCTCCGGATCCACCTCGACCGGAGCCTCCAGCGGCGGCCCGGAGGGCAGGTCGGTGAGGGTCAGGCGGACGCCGGCGCGGCGGAGCATCCGCTCCCTGCGCAGCTCCGGCTGGTCGGCGCCGATGGGCACGTAGAGCGCCCCGGCCGCCAGGATGCCCAGCACGGCGGCCACCTGGTCGGCGCCCTTCGGCAGGCAGACGGCCACGGCGTCGCCCGGCCGTACACCCTGCTCGGCCAAGGAGCCCGCCACCCGCAGCGCCCGATCCGACAGCTCGCCATAGGAGAGGCCGGGACGGATCGCGATCCGGGACGGATCGCGGCGGGCCCGGTCGAAGAAGCGGGAGTGGAGGGTGCCCCCGGGCGGGGAGGTGGCGGTGTCGTTGGCGCCGGCGCGGGAGACGAGCTGCTCCGACGGGGTCAGGCAGGGGACGGCGGCGGCCCAGTCATCGGTGGACAGGCGCTCCAGCATCCCGGCGAAGGCGGCGAACATGCCGTCCAGGACGCCGGGCGGGAAGAGGTCCTCGACGGCGTCCCAGTTGACCAGCAGGTCACCGTCGACCTCGACCACCTGGTGGTCCAGCCAGACCTGCGGCGTCTGCGAGACGCCCCAGAACGGCTCGGCGAACAGCGCGCCGGACGGGGTGGCGTCCATGCCGAGCGTGCTGGTGAACACCACCGGCATCGCGGCGTCGGCCGTACCGGTACGCCTGGCCAGCTCGCGCATCACCCACAGCGCGGAGACGTCGCTGTGCTCCAGGTCGCGCACGACCCGGCGCTGCAGGCGGCGGGCGCTGTCCAGCCAGGTACGGCCCGGCTCGTAGGCGACCAGCAGCAGCGAGGTGAAGTCGCCCAGGACGGTGTCGATGTCCGGGTGCACCTCGCGGCGGTCGAACAGGGTCAGGTTGATCGTCATGTCGCGGCGGGCGCTCCAGGCGCCGAGCGCCTCGGCGAACGTGGTGGCCAGCACCGTGGACGGGGTCAGGTCGTGTGCCCTGGCGGCGTCCTTGACGGCCTGCCACCGCTCGGCGGGCACGCGGGCCTGGCGGCGGGTGAAGCGCGGGCGGCCGACGCGCTCCGGCTCCTCGGCCAGCGGGAGCTGCGGGGCGGGCGGCAGTTCGGCGACCCGCTCCGACCAGTACTCCTGTGCCCGGCGCAGCGCCCGCGGGCCCGGCTTGACCGTCAGCACGTAGTCGCGGAACGAGGGCCCGGCGGGCGGCAGTTCGGCGGCCGGGTCGTGGTAGAGCGTGTCCAGTTCGCGCAGGAGAGTCATGGTGCTGAGCGCGTCGAGGATGATGTTGTCGAAGCTGACGCCCAGCCGGGTGCGGCCCGCGCCGTAACGTACGGCCCTCACGTCGAACAGCGGCCACCGGGTGGCGTCGATGAGCTGGTGCGACATGTCCGCGCGCAGCCCGGCGAGCGCCTCGTCGGCGTCCTCGCCCGCCTCGGTGACCGCGATGGCGAAGCGGGGCGTCTCGGGCAGCACCCGCTGGGTGCCGTCGGGCAGGAACACCGCGCGCAGCATCGCGTGCCGCTCGATGAGACGGTTCCAGGCCGCTTCCAGCCGGGGCAGGTCGAGGTCCTCCAGGTCGTACTCGGTGTAGAAGTGGCAGCCCACACCGCCGAGCGCGAAGTCGTCGGTGCGGCCGAGCCAGTAGGCGCGTTGCACGTCGGTGGGCGGGAAGGGCTCGTGGCGGTGCTCCGGGTCGGCGCGCAGCGCGGCCCGCTCGCCCTCCTCCCGCCCCGGCGTCAGGGTCGCGGCGAAGGCGGCGAGCTCGGGATGGTCGAACAGGTTCGTCAGCCGCCCACCGGACACGCCGCCCTCGCGCAGCCGGGTGATGAGGCGGGTGGCCAGCAGGCTGTCACCGCCCAGCGTGAAGAAGCTCTGGTCGCGGCCGACCGCGGGCAGCTCCAGCAGTTCGGCCCAGATGGCGGCGACGGCGCTCTCCACGCCGGGCAGCGGCGGCTCGAACGGCTCGTCGCGCTGCTCATGGCCGGCGAGGATGCCTCGCACCACCGTCCTGTCGATCTTGCCGTTGGGGGTGAGCGGCAGGTCCCGCACGGGCACGATCCGGTCGGGGATCATGTACGGCGGAAGCCGTTCCGTCAGCCGGTCGGGCAGGTCGCCGAGGTCACCGTCGCTGACGACCACGGCGGCGAGGCGGCGGTCGATCTTGGTGGCGACGGCGCGCTCGACGTGGGGGTGGGTGAGCAGGGCGGCTTCGATCTCGCCGAGTTCGATCCGGTGGCCGCGGATCTTGACCTGGTGGTCGAGACGGCCCAGGAACTCCAGGGTGCCGTCGGGCCAGTAGCGGCCCATGTCGCCGGTCCGGTACCAGCCGCCGGTGAACTTCGCGGCCGTCGACTCCGGATCGCCCCGGTACCCCTTGGCGACCCCGGCCCCGCCGATCCACAACTCGCCCGCCACCCAGTCGGGGCAGTCCCGGCCGAGCCCGTCGACCACGCGGAAGCACTGGTTGGTCAGCGGTCTGCCATAGGGGACGGAGACCCAGTCGGACGGCACGTCTGCCGGAACCGGGCAGTAGTTGGACCAGATCGACGCCTCGGTGGCCCCGCCCAGCGCGATCAGCTCACAGCCGGGGGCCTCACCGGCGAGCCGGGCGGACAGGTCGAGCGGCACCCAGTCGCCGGAGACCATCGCCAGGCGCAGCGAGGTGAGCGCGGACTCGGTGCCCGTGAGCAGCATGTCGAGCAGGGCCGGGACGGTGTTCCACACGGTCACCCCGTGCTCGGCCACCAGAGCGGCCCAGCGGGCGGCGTCGCGACGCTCGTCCTCGCCGATCATGACGAGGGAGCCACCCGCCGACAGCAGGCCGAACACGTCCCACACCGACAGATCGAAGTCCAGCGCCGACACCGCCAGAACCCGATCCTCGCCGGTCACGCCGAAGCGCCGGTTGACGTCCACGACCGTGTTCACCGCGGCCTGGTGGGAGATCTCGACACCCTTCGGCTCACCGGTGGAGCCCGAGGTGAAGATCACATACGCGCTCGCCTCAGGGGTCACCTCTACCGGGGCCTCCAGTGGCGGGCCGGAGGGGAGGTCGGTGAGCAGGAGCCGGGCTCCGGCGCGGCGCAGGATCTGGTCGCGGCGGGCCTGGGGCTGATCGACGCCCACCGGGACATACAGGGCTCCGGCCGCCAGGATGCCCAGCACGGCCGCGACCTGGTCGGCGCCCTTCGGCAGGCAGACAGCCACGGCGTCGCCCGGCCGTACACCCTGCTCGGCCAAGGAGCCCGCCACCCGCAGCGCCCGATCCGACAGCTCGCCATAGGAGAGGCCGGGACGGATCGCGATCCGGGACGGATCGCGGCGGGCCCGGTCGAAGAAGCGGGAGTGCAACGTGCCCTCGGGCAGGGGCGTCTCGGTCGTTTCTGGAGCGGGGCGGGACGGGTGGGGCGGAGGCGCGGACCAGTCCTCGGTCAGGAGCCAGTCGATCAGGCGGTCGTAGGCGGCGGCCATGCCGTCCAGGACGCCGGGCGGGAAGAGGTCATCGACGGCGTCCCAGTTGACCAGCAGGCCGCCGTCGACCTCGACCACCTGGTGGTCCAGCCAGACCTGCGGCGTCTGCGACACCATCCAGCCGAGCGTGCCGAGGCCGCGCTGGACGTCCTCGGTGACCAGGTCGCCCATGCCCAGCGCGCTGGTGAACACCACCGGGGCGCTCACCTGGTCGTGGCGGCCGCCGCGGTTGAGGTCGCGCAGGACCTCGACGCCGGTGTAGGCCGAGTGCGCCACGTCGCGCTGGAAACGCGCCTGCAGCGAGGCGGCCCGCTCGGCGAACGTCTGGGGCCGCGACAGGTCCACCTCCAGCAGGATGAGGTTGCTGAAGTCGGCCACCATGTGCTCGACCTCGGGGTGCGGCAGGCTCCGGTCGAACAGCGGGGCGTTGAGCACGAAGCGGGGCGAGGCGCTCCACGCGCCGACGACCTCGGCCAGCGCGGCGGCCAGCGTCATCGGCAGCGTGAGGCCGTGGGCGCGGGCTCGCTCGGACAGGCGTTCCCGGTCGGCGGCGGTGATCCTGCGGTCGCGGCGGACCACCCGTACCCGTTCCAGCTTTCCCGGCTCCACGGCGAGCGGGAGTGCCGGGCCGGGCGGCAGGCCGGGCAGGCGTCCGGACCAGTAGCGGCGGTCGGCCTCGCGGTCGGCGGCGCGCTGCCGCTCCTGCCCGGCGAGGTAGTCGGGGAAGCCGTAGGTCAGCGGGGGCAGGGTGCCGCCCCGGTAGAGGGTGGCCAGGTCCTCCAGGAGGATCTGGATGCTGCGTACGTCGGCGACGAGCAGGTCGATGTTGGCGTGCAGGCGGTGGGCGCCGTCCGGCAGCAGGGAGAGCGTCAGGTCGAGCACCTCGCCCCGTTCCACCTCCAGGCGGCGGTGCGAGAGGCCTTCGCGCACCGCCAGCAGGCGCGCCTCGGTGTCCGCCGCTTCGCGCAGGTCGTGGACGGTGAGGCCGGGCCACGGACTCCGCGGCAGGATCTGCTGGGTGGCGTCGTCGAGGAAGCGGGCGCGCAGCAGCTCGTGCCGGTCGAACAGGGCGCGGGCGGCGCGTTCCAGTGCGTCGGGGTCGAGGCCGCGGCCGTCGAACTCGGCGTAGAAGTGGCAGCCGACGCCGCCGAGCACCTGGCGGTCGCGGCGGCCGAACCAGTAGGCGTGCTGCAGGGGCGTGAGCGGGAAGGGGGCGTGCCGGTCGGGCGGCCCGGTCTGCGGGGGCGGCGGTGCGACCGGACCGCCCGAGTTCAGGAGGGTGTGCCAGGAGGCGAGCGTCGGCGACTCCATCAGGTCGCCGAACTTGACCACGACGCCCTGACGCTGCCAGTCGTTGGCGAGCTGCATGATCCGGATGGAGTCGGCGCCCAGGGCGATGAGATCGTCCTGCGCTCCGAGCTCCTCGGGCGCGACCCCGAGCAACTCGGCCGCCGCCCGCGCGATCTCCCGCAGTCCGAGATCCGGCCGCTGCGGTCTTCGCGAGCTGGTCTCCGGAACGTCCCGTTCATCCCGTCCAGCCGGTACGGCCAGCGAGTCCGTCGCCAGCACGGGCAACGCGCCGCGCCGCAACAAGTTCACCAACTCGGCCGTCTCCCCCGCCAGCGAGCCCGGGGCGAGTGTCACCACCGTCTCGGCCACCTCGCCGCAGGCGTCCAGGACGGCGGCCCGCACCCGCGCGGCCGACGGCCCGCGATCGCCGTCCGCCTCCACCAGCAGCACCAGCCCACCACCGGGAACCATCTGCACGGCACGGCAGGCCAGCCCGGTCAGCTCGCTCACCGGCGCCTCGAGCTCAGGCGCGGAAAGCAGCCGATCCTGAAAAGGCAGACGCGTCGCTGTTTCCGTCATAGTCAACAACGCTGGCACGCGGCGGAAGCACACGACAAATGCCGAACTTTCTTTGGGCGCTCGCTGACTAGCCGTTCAGTCATTAATTTAGCCTTACCTAACTACCCGGCCGGAAGCGCGTGTTCTGCGGAGAAAGAAATAACGTGCCCTTTCGGTACACCTCAAAAAGTCACCACCCCCTCTTTCGAGGTGCCCGTCCGGGCACTTGCCGCTCTCGCCAACCGCCCTTAACTTCCGTCGATATGCCCCAGATGCTGATGGACGACGTCCACGACGCCGCCGCGGCGCACGCGCTCGGCGAGGAGTACGTCACTGCGCTCGGCAAGATCATCAACAGCCACGTGCGCAACGAGGCGGCGGGCGCGGCGGTGTTCGACGAGCCCTCCATTTCACTCGCACCCACGCCGCACGAAAAATGGCTGGCCTGCAGAATGGCGATGGAGGAATACGGACATCATTTGAAGTTCAACAAACTCGCCGCGCAGCTCGGCCTCGAAGACGACCAGGACAGGCCGCCGCTTTCCGTCTTCGACTATCAGGTGACATCGTGGACCGGATATGTGATGACCAAGGCCATCGTGGATCTGGCCGAGGTCGTGCTGATGGAAGACCTGTGCGAATGCTCGTACGTGCCGCTGCGTATGTTGTGCCGGTCGCTGATGCGGGAGGAACGTTTCCACGTCTCCTTCGGCGCCAGAACGGCCGCGCGGCTGGCCGCCGATCCCGCCCGGCGTGACGAGGTGCGGTCCTCGGCCCATCACCTCATCCGGATGACGCTGCCGCTCTTCGGCCGCAGCGACTCCAGGAACAACGAGATCTTCCGGCGCTGGGGCATCAAGCGGCTGAACAACGACGAGTCGCGGGCCGAGTTCGTGCGGCGGACCCGCGTGCTGCTGTGTGACGAGCTCGGCCTGGACTATCCGGAGGTGGGGACGCGGTGGAACGCCACTACGAGCTGACCGCCCCGCCTCCCGGCCTGCCCGCCGCGCTCGGGCCCGGAGGCGAGGACGTGCTCGCCCTGCTCGACGGCCTGTCCGCGGCGCCCGGCCGGGTACCGGACGAGGTGGACGGCCTGCCGGTGCGGCAGGCCGGCCGGGTGCCCGCAACGCTGCTCGACCGCGTGGAGCCCGGCTGGCTGGCCGCGCTGGATGGCCGCCGGGCCCGCGCCAGGACGCGCCTGGTGGCGGCGGGCCGCGAGAGCCGGCTGGAGCTGGCCGAACACGTGGCCATGCTGGTGGCCACCCCGCGCCTCGAACCCGCAGAGCCCGGCGACGGCGACGCCCTCGCCCAGTCCGGCGCCATCCTCTGGCTGCTCGGCACCCTGGTCGCCACCACCCTGGCCGATGCCTCAGGCAGCACACCGCCCGCCGCCCGGCACGACGACCCCGGTAACACGGTCCCAAGAGGGGACGCGGCGCTCGCCGGGCTGGTCGCTCGGGGCTGGTGGCCGGTCGGTCCCGTGGACGGCGCCTTCGTGATCGCCCCTCTCACCCTCCCGAGGACATGCCATGCGTGAGCTCCTGCCCCGGCAACGCTCCGCCCCGCCGGACGGGGAACCGGCCGGTAACTGCGCCACCCACCTGGCCGCCCTGGCCCGGCGCGAAGGGTGGTGGGAGCTGCCCGCCTTCCACGCGCCCGGCCGTTCCTACACGCACGGCGAGGTGCACACGCTGGCCGCCGGTGCCGCCTCCGTCCTGGCCGGTCACGGCGTACGGCCCGGCGACCGGGTGCTGATCGCCCTCGGCGACGGCATCGCCTGGGTGAGCGCGTTCCTGGGCGCGGCCCGGCTGGGCGCGGTGGCGGTGCCGGTCAACCCCGACCTGACCGCCGGCGACCACGCCTTCATGGCCGCCGACTGCCGGGCGCGGCTCGTGGTCAGCGACGACCACCTCGCGGGGCGGTTCGGCGGCTGTGCCGTACTGGCCGATGAGCGGCTGACGGCGCTGGCGGCGAGCGCGCCCGCCGGGCCCGTGCGGAGCGTCAGCGGCCGGACTCCCCTGTACGCGCAGTACACCTCGGGCACGACCGGCACGCCCAAGGCGGCGCTGCACCGCCACGCCGACCTCGCCCGCTACATGCGCGCGGCCGGGACCGGCGTGACCGGGGTGACCCGCGACGACGTGACGTTGTCGATCTCGAAGATGTTCTTCGCCTACGGCCTCGGCAACGCGCTGGTCTTCCCGCTGTTCTCCGGCTCATCGGCGGTGCTGCTGCCGCACCGGGCCGCGCCGGGCGACCTCGCCGAGGCCGTGGCGCGCCACCGCGTCACGCTCCTGTACGGCGTCCCGACCGCCTACGCCAACCTGCTCGCCGACTGCCCGCCCGGCCCCTTCTCCACGGTACGGCTGGCCGTCTCCGCCGGCGAACCCCTGCCCGCCCAGCTGGGCGAACGGGCCCGTGACCTGCTCGGCGCCCCGGTCCTGGACCAGCTCGGCTCGACCGAGGCCGGGCACGCGTTCTGCTCCAACACCGCCTGGAGCGACGAACCGGGCACCATCGGCCGCCCCCTGCCGGGCTACGAGGTCGCGCTGCGCGACAAGAACGGCGCGCTGGTCACGCTCGGCCAGGGCGAGATCTGGGTACGCGGCGACGCGGTCATGATCGAGTACCTGGAGCGGCCGGAGCAGACCGCCCGTGCCCTGAGCGGCGGCTGGCTGCGCACCGGCGACCTGGCCGAGTACGTGGACGGCGGCGCGCTCAAGCACTGCGGCCGGGCCGACGACATGGAGATGGTCGGCGGCATCACCGTCTCCCCCGTCGAGATCGAACGGGTGCTGGCCGAGCACCCCGCGGTCGCCGAGGTGGCCGTGGCGGTCGTGCGCGACGAGCGCGGCGCCGGACGGCTGCGCGCGTTCGTCGTCCTCACCGGCCCGGCCGGACCCGGCCTGGAGGGCGAGCTGATCGGGCTGGCCCGCCGCCGGCTGGCCCCGTACAAGGTGCCGCGCAGCGTGGAGGTACGCCCCGCGCTGCCGCGCACCCCGACCGGCAAACTGCGCCGTTTCGCGGTGCGCGAGGGAAAGTGGTGATGGCATGCTGACCGTCCGCGCGGACGAGCGCCTGGCGTGGGACCCGGACTCCGGCCTGGTGCCCGCCCCCGACCGGCCGCCCGGCGAGCCCGCGGTCGTGGACTCGTGGCTGGTCACCGACGAGCGGGTACGCGACCTGCCCCTGCACGAGGAGCGCTTCGTGCGCGCCAGCACGGAGCTGGTGCCCGGCCTGCGGGCCGCCGCGGTCCACGACTTCCTCGGCGCGGTACGCCACCGGCTGCCCGGCCACGGCCGCTGGTTCCCCCGGGTCGAGGCGTACACGGGAGCCCGTCCCCGGCTGGCGCTCTGGCCCAGGCCCGCCCCAGAGCCGGGCGAGGCGGAGGTCACCCTCTGGATCCCGCCGGCCGCCGACCCGCGCCGCCGTCCCACCGTCAAGGGCCCCGACCTGCGGGTGCTGGCGGAGCTGCGCGATCGGGCCAGGGCGCGGGGGGCCGACGACGCGCTGCTCTACGACCGTCGCGGCACCGCGCTGGAGAGCGCGCACAGCGCGCTGGTGTGGTGGCGCGGCGGCACGCTGTGCGTGCCCGACCGTGCCCTGCCGGTCCTGCCGTCGGTGACCAGGATCCATCTGGAACGGCTGGCCGCCTGCTGGCGCTGCCCGGTCAGGCACGAGCGGGTGAGCGTGGCCGAGCTGATGGAGCTGGAGACCTGGAGCGTCAACGCCCTGCACGGGCTGCGTCCGGTCCGGGCCTGGGCCGACGCGGCGGGCCGTACCAGGGCGGCGGCCCGGATCTCTGCGCGGGCGGCGGAGTGGCGGCAGGCCGTCAGCCACCGCGCGGTGCTGCCGGTCCTGCCCGCGCGGGAGCAGCCGTGCGCACCCTGATCGTGGACAACCACGACTCCTACACCTACAATCTGTTCCAGCTCGCCGCCCAGGCCTACGGCGTGGAGCCGGTCGTGCTGACCAACGACGACCCGCGCTGGGACGGCCTGGATCTCGGCCGGTTCGACGCGCTCATCGTCTCCCCCGGTCCCGGACGCCCGCAGAAGGAACGCGACGTCGGCGTCACGCTGGAGGTGATCCGGCGTTCCGGCCTGCCCGTGCTGGGCGTCTGCCTCGGCCACCAGGCGCTGGCGTGGATGTCGGGGGCCGACGTGGTCCCGGCGCCCATCCCGATCCACGGGTACGTGGAGGAGATCCGGCACTGCGGCCGCGACCTGTTCCGCGGGCTGCCGCAGGGCTTCGCCGCCGTGCGCTACCACTCCTTGTGCGTGGCCACGCCGCCGCCCGCCGATCTGGAGATCACCGCGTGGAGCGCCGACGGTGTGGTGATGGGGCTGCGGCATCGCGAGATGCCCTGGTGGGGGGTGCAGTTCCATCCGGAGTCGATCTCCACCGAGCACGGGCCGGCGCTGATGCGCAACTTCCGCGATCTGGCGTACGGCCGCGCCGTCACCCTCGCCCCCGCTCCGGTCTGGTCGCTGGAGGTGGAGCGGGTGGACGGCGTGCCCGACGCCGAGGGGGTCTTCGCGGAGGTGCTCGGGGCGGAGCCGTACGCGTTCTGGCTGGACAGCAGCCGTGCCGAGCCTGGGCTGGCCCGGTTCTCGTTCCTGGGGGACGCGGGCGGGCCGCATGGCGAGGTGCTGTCCTGCCAGCCGGGTTCGGGCAGCGTGGTGGTCAGCTCGGGGGGCGCGGAGTCGGCCGTGTTCGCCTCCGTCTTCGACGTGCTGGCCGATCGGGTGGCGGCGCGGGCCGTACCGGATGAGCTGCCCTTCGAGCTGAACGGCGGCTATGTCGGCTACTTCGGCTATGAGCTCAAGCGTGACTGCGGCGCTCAGGCCGCGCACGTCTCCCCCTTGCCCGACGCGGTCTGGATGTCGGCGACCCGGCTCGTCGCGCTCGACCACGAGCGCGGGCAGTCCTGGGTGCTGGCGCTGACCGACGGCCGCGGCGCGAGCCGGTCGGCGGCGCGGGCCTGGGTCGCCGGGACCGCCGCCGCCTGCCGGGCCGCGCGACCGGAACCGGCCGCGGCGCCCGCCGATCCAGAGGAGGGGTTCGATCCCGAGCCGTGGCTGGTCAGGGACCGTACGCGCTATGTCGCCGACATCGAGGAGTGCCTGCGGCTGCTGCGGGCGGGCGAGAGCTACGAGATCTGCCTGACCAACACCGCCGAGATCCCCTTCGACGGCTCCCCGTTCGAGCTCTACCTGGCCCAGCGGCGGCTCAACCCGGCCCCCTACGCCGCGTACCTGCGCCTGGGCGGCACGCACGTGCTGTGCTCCTCGCCGGAGCGCTTCCTCAAGGTCGGCAGGGACGGCGTCGCCGAATCCAAGCCGATCAAGGGCACCGCCCCGCGCTCGCCCGAGCCGCGCGCCGACACCGCCCTGCGCGAGGAACTGGCGACCTCGGACAAGACCAGGGCGGAGAACCTCATGATCGTGGATCTGCTCCGCAACGACCTGGGCCGCATCAGCGACGTCGGCTCCGTGTCCGTGCCGCGCTTCATGGCGGTGGAGTCCTACGAGACCGTGCACCAGCTCGTCTCGACCGTGCGCGGCCACCTGAACGACGGGGTCGGCGCGGTGGCGGCGGCCCGTGCGTGCTTCCCCGGCGGCTCGATGACGGGGGCGCCGAAGCTGCGCACGATGGAGATCATCGACCGGCTGGAGGGACGGGCGCGGGGCGTGTACTCCGGGGCCATCGGCTTCTTCGGCCTGGGCGGCGGCGCCGACCTCAACATCGTGATCCGCACCGCCGTGGCCCGCGACGGCCGGCTGTCGGTGGGCGCGGGCGGCGCGATCGTACTGGACTCCGACCCGGCGGCGGAGTACGAGGAGATGCTGCTCAAGGCCCGCGCCCCGCTGCGCGGGCTGTCCCGGCGGCCGGAGGTCACCCTCGCGAGCGGCGTGAGTTCCCCGGATCCCGTGGATCGCGAACCAGTCCCCGACTGATCGCCACCGCCGTCGCCAGCGTCCTGTTCGGGCAGTTGAGCTTGGCCAGGATGTTGGCGACGTGCCGCTTGGCGCCGTGCTCGGAGATGCCGAGCCGGCGCGCGATCTGCTTGTTGCTCAGCCCTTCGGCCAGGAGTGCAAGCGCTTCCATTTCACGGCAGCTCAAAAGCGCGTCCGGCGTCTCCTCACGCGCCGCCGGGGCCGCCTCACGGTTGCGGGTGTCCGGCCCGACCTGGGCCATCAGCTTGCGCGCCACCGCGCCGGGCATCGGCACGAGCCCGCTCTCCAGGTCGCTCAGCGCGCTGGAGAGCGTCTCGCGGGTGAGCACGTTCTCCAGGAGGTAGCCGTCGGCGGGGATCGGCGCCACCTGGGCCAGCGTCCTGTCACTGGCGGTACGCAGGACCAGCAGCACGCGGACGCCGAGGTCGCTGGCGGTCCGCGCGAGCTTCTCCGCCCGCTGTGGCTCGGGGGTGTCGCTCAGCACCAAGAGGGTGGGGCGGCCGGAGTGCAGGATGCCCATGCTCTGGTCGACGCAGGAGCTGCCGACCACCTCGTCCAGGGTGTCGAGCTCGCGCAGCATCGCGCACAGGCCGCACCGCACCACTTCACTGCCCAGGGAGACCAGGGCGACTCGTTCTGATGTCATCGTCATCCGCCGTCACGTCGGGGGCAACGAAGGACTACCCATCAGGCTTCACGATATGTCCGCGAACATGAGCCTCACTGCAGTGGCAGCCGCCGTACGCCGGTCATGGTCGGCGTGGGGATGAAGGCGACCGGGTCGGCGGGGTCGGTGCGCAGGGTGGCGTGCCGGTCGAGCAGGATGTTCAGCGCGACCCTGCCCTCCAGCCTGGCCAGCGGCGCGCCCAGGCAGAAGTGGATGCCGCGGCCGAAGGCCAGGTGCGGGTTGGGGTCGCGGCCGGGGTCGAACACCTCGGGCCGGTCGAACTGGCGGGGGTCGCGGTTGGCGACCGCGGGCCAGGTCAGCAGCATCGCGTCGGCGGGGATGGTCAGGCCGCCGAGCTCGGTCTCGCGGGTGGTGGCGCGGCCCAGCGCGGCGAACGGGGTGAAGAAGCGCAGCGACTCCTCGATGACGTCCGGGATCCGGCCGCGGTCGGCGCGGACCTCCTCCTGCCGCCCGGGGAAGGCGTCCAGGCACAGCACCGTGTTGCCGAGCAGCATGGTCGTGGTGATGTGCCCGGCGAGCAGCAGGATGATCCCGAAGTTGACCACCTGCTCGTCGGGCAGGCGCTCGCCGTCCACCTCGGCCTCGACCAGCTTGGTGAGCAGGTCGGCGCGCGGCCGGCGGCGGCGTTCCGCGGCGTGGCCGGCCAGGTAGTCCGTCATCTCCTTCCAGGACCCGAGCGCCGCCTCGGTGCCGGGGTCACGCCGGTCGGACTCGTTCATCGAGATCTTGGTCTCCCGCGAGAACAGCGTGTCCGCCCACCGCTTGAACAGCTCGCGGTCACCGGCGGGCACGCCCAGCAGCTCGGCGATGACGATGACCGGCAGCGGGTAGGCGAGGTCGGCGACGAGCTCCAGCCGGCCGCGCTCGCGGGCCGCGTCGAGCAGCTCGCCGGTGAGCGCGGCGATCCTCGGTTCGAGGTCGGCGACGACCTTGCGGGTGAAGGCGGCGCTGACGAGCTTGCGCAGTTTACCGTGCTCCGGGGGGTCGATCTGGGTGAGGAAGCCCTTCAGCGAGAACCCCTCGTCCTCGGAGAACGCTCCCTTGGGCAGCAGGCGCATGGTGTCGGAGGAGTAGGTGCCCGGGTCGGCGAGGACGTCGTGCAACTCGGGGTATCCGAACACGTTCCAGATCCCCGCGGCCTCGTCGTAGGCGACCGGCGGCCCCTCGTGCGGGCCGTGCAGCCAGAAGTGCTGCGAGGGAACGTCGTACCGTTCGACGATGGCGGCCATCGCCTCTCCTTGTGGGTTGGAGCGGATCTGACTGCCGGCAAGATTCGATTTTACTCCCGGGTCCCGCCCGGTCAACGAGCGGCGGGGCGGGCGCGTACGTGCATGCGCTCGCCCTGGGCGCCGAACAGGCAGAGCAGCTCCGCCGGCCCGGGACCCGCGGTGGTGAAGGCGTGCGGCAGCCGGGTGTCGAACTCGGCCGCCTCCCCCGCCGCCAGCTCCAGATCCCGCTCGCCGAGCAGCAGCCGCACCCGCCCGGCCAGCACGTAGAGCCACTCGTAGCCCTCGTGCGCGCGCTGCTCGCTCATGTCCTCCTGCCGCAAGATGATCATCTTGTACGCCTGAAGCCCGCCGCCCATCTGCCGGGTCAGCGGGACGAAGGTCCGGCCGTAGCGGTTGAAGGGGCGCAGGTGGATGCGCGGGTCGCCGGTCTCCGGTGCGCCGACCAGCTCATCCAGCGGCACCCGGTACGCCTGCGCGAGCGGCAGCAGGAGCTCCAGGGTGGGTTTGCGCTGCCCGGACTCCAGGCGCGACAGCGTGCTGAGCGAGATCCCGGTCGTCGAGCTCAGTTCGCTCAGCGTCACGCCGTGCTCGACCCGCAGCGCGCGCAGCCTCGGCCCCACGGACCCGAGGACGGCAGCCAGTTCTTCCACGGCCCCAGTTTGCCAAAACAGCAACGGTGTTTGTCAATTCGCCCGCTCATGGCGCACTCTCTGCGGCATGACAGAGATGCGACGTTACGACGTGATCGTGATAGGCGGCGCGGCCGCGGGCCTGAGCGGGGCGACGGCGCTGGCGCGTTCCCGCCGGGCGGTCCTGGTGATCGACTCGGGCGAGCCGCGCAACGCTCCCTCCGACGGAGTCCACAACTACCTGGGACACGACGGGCTGCCGCCGTCCGAGCTGGTGGCCAAGGGCCGTGCGGAGTTCACCGGCTACGGCGGCGAGATCCGCGAGGGCAGTGTGGCGTCGGTGACCCGGCTGCCCGATGGCGCCTTCGCGGTCACCTTGCGCGACGGCGGGGTGGCCGAGGGTTCCCGGATTCTGGTCGCCACCGGGCTGAGGGACGAACTCCCCGACATCCTGGGGCTGCCCGGGCGCTGGGGCCGGGACGTGCTGCACTGCCCGTACTGCCACGGGTGGGAGATGCGTGACCGGGCGATCGGGGTGCTGGCTACGGGGCCGCTGGCCGTACACCAGGCGTCGCTGTGGCGTCAGCTGAGCAAGGACGTGATCCTCTTCTCGCACACCGTGGCCGGTCTCGACCTGTCCGGTCACGACATCGAGGTGGTCGACGGCGTCGTCACCGCCGTGGAGACGCACGACGACCACCTGTCCGGCGTACGGCTGGCCGACGGCAGGATCGTCGCCCGCGACGTCCTCGTCGTCAGCCCGGTCATGCACGCCCGCGCGGACTTCCTCAAGGACCTGGGCATCGAACCCGTGATCCAGGAGATGGACGGCCACCTGATCGGCAGCCAGATCCCCGCGGGTCCCACGGGCGCCACCGACGTGCCGGGCGTGTGGGTGGCGGGTAACGTGTCGGGCCTGATGGAGACCGTGATCGGCGCCGCCGCCGCGGGCCTGCGCGCCGCGGTCGCCATCAACGGCGACCTGATCATGTCCGGGAAATAGGCCGGGACGATCAGGCGGCGGGTCCCCAGGCGGGCCGCGCCCCGGTGGCCGGTTTGCGGCCGAGCTTGCCCGACCTGACCTGTACGGCGAGGCTGTCGAGGATGACGCGGGAGCTGAGCAGGGCGGTCTGCTCGGCCCAGTCGTAGGGCGGCGAGCACTCGACGACCTCGATCCCGGCCAGCCCGGGTTCCGAGACCAGCCGGACCAGGTTGAGCGCCTCGCGGGGCAGCAGGCCGCCGGGCTCCGGCCAGCCGGTGCCGGGGACGAACCCGGCGTCGATGACGTCGATGTCGAAGGACAGGTAGACGGCCTCGGCGTTCTGCCAGGCGATCTCCAGGGCGGTCTCGGCCACGCGTTCCACGCCGACGCGCTCGACGTCGCCGACGGTGATCACGGTGGTGCCGCGCTCGCGGCCCACCTGGACGCCGGGGCGCGGCGACTGCCAGCCGCCGATGCCGACCTGGACGAGGTTGGTGGCGGGAGCGTTCTTGATGTTGGTGGCGTGGAACCAGGGCGTGGTGTGCATGCGCTCGTCGAGGTCGGTCTCCTGCGTGTCGACGTGCCGGTCGAAGTGGATGATGCCGATGTTGCCCTCGTGGTACGGGGCCAGGCCGCGGATGGTCGGGAACCCGATCGAGTGGTCGCCGCCGAGCACCACGGGCATCACCCCCTGGCGCACGACGTGGCTCATCGCCTGGCTGATCTGGTCGAACGACTTCTCCAGGTTGCCGGGAATGGTGAACACGTCCCCGATGTCCACCAGGTTGAGCTGTTCGCGCAGGTCGACGCCGAGTTCGTAGCTGTAGGTGCCGAACAGGTTGGTGCTGCGCCGGATGCCCTGCGGGCCGAACCGGGTGCCGGGGCGGTAGGTGGCTCCCGCGTCGAGCGGCACCCCGAAGATCGCCACCTCGGCGTCCCCGACGTCATGGACGTCCTCCAGGTAGGGACATTTCAGGAAGGTTCCGCGTTCGCCGGCGAAGTGTGGCCGCTCCCCCCGGGCGAACGTGGGAATCGTCCTGTCGTTGATCGTCGGCGCACCCTCCAGACCGTGGGCCAGGGCCCGCTCGATCTCCTCGTCGTGCCGCATGGTCGGAAGTTCCGCCTCCGCCCGCTGGGCCCAGGCGCCTTCTTGATTTACGTTGGTCATGTCTTCGGAGTCTTCGCTCGCAACGATCGGCTGTCCAGCAATGGTCATTCTGGGCGTGGCGCTCGCCATCTTCTCCATGATCGTCGTCGGCCTGCTGGTCGCCCGCAGAGTCGCGGGTGACAGCAGAAACTTTCTGGTCGCCGGCCGCACCCTGGCCTTACCCGTCGTGGCGGCGACGCTGATGGGCCAGGCCGTCGACACCAACGCCACTCTCGGCGCCACCGACCAGGCCGCGAAGCTCGGCTTCTGGGCGGGCGCCACGCTCCCGCTGGGGCTGGCGCTGTGCCTGCTGCTCACCGGCCTGTTCTTCGCGCGGCCCATGAACCGTATGGGCCTGACGACGCTGCCCGACTTCTTCCGGCTCCGGTACGGCCGCGCCACCGAGGTCGCCGCCGCCGTGCTGATGATCATGGCCTTCGCGATCCTGGTCGCGGGGAACCTGGTGGCGGGGGGCTTCCTGTTCGAGAAGTTCCTCGGCACGCCGTACGGGGTGGGCGTGCTCATCATCGTGGCCGCCGTGCTGATCTACACGCTGGCCGGCGGCATCCTCAGCGACGCCTACAGCTCGATCGTGCAGGTGGCGGTCACCGCGGTCGCCTCGCTGGCGCTGCTGTTCTGGGTCGCGGCGACCTTCGGGCTCAAGCACGAGCCCGGCATGGGCCCGCTCGACCTGGGGCAGCTGTCCGACCCGGCGCAGGGCGCGGTGGTCAACTGGGCCACGCTGGCCGCGCTCGGCATCGGCGACATCGTCGCGATCGACTTCATGCAGCGCGTCTTCTCCGCACGCTCCCCCGACGTCGCGCGCCGGGCCTGCTTCCTGGCCGCCGCGGGCACGGCGGTGGTCGGCGTGCCGTTCGCGCTGGTCGCGGTGTCCACCGGGCACGGCCTGCTGACGCTGCTCGACGAGGCGGCGCCGGTCGGGCTGAGCGTGCTGGTGCTGGCGGGCATCGTGAGCGCGTCGCTGTCCACGGCCGACGGCGCGATCCTCGGCACCGCCGCCGTGGCCGTCCGCAACGTCGGCACCGTGCGCCGCGTGCACCGTCCGGGCCGCGCCGACCCGCTGTTGCGCGCGACCCGCTGGGCGATGCTCCCGGTGGTCGGCGGCTCGGTGCTGCTGGCCCTGCGGGTGCCGCAGACCGGCGTCCTGCTCACGCTGGCCTTCGACCTGATGCTGGCGTGCCTGGCGGTGCCGTTCGTGCTCGGCATGTTCTGGAGGCGCGGCTCCTCGCGCGCCGCCCTGGCCGCGCTGTCGGTCGGCCTGGTGGTACGGCTGGCGCTGTTCGCCCTGACCCCCACCATGTACGGGGTGGAGAACACGCTGCTCTACGTACCGAACACGCTGGTCGGGGCGGCGTTCGACGGCTGGCCCACGTTCATCGCGGTGGCCGCCTCCCTGCTCACCTACACACTGGTGGCCCTCCTCGCCGCCCCGGCCGGAATCCGCGGCCTGGACCTGCGCGTGCGGGAGACCCCGGCGGAGCGCTAGGACACGGAGAAGGCGGCCATCCCCGCCTCCCACGCGCTGCCGAGGTCGGCGCCGGGCGGGAAGCGGCCGTCGAGTTCGAGAATCACCATGCCGTGCGCGAAGGCCCAGGCGGCCCGGGAGGCGGCCTCGTCGAAGGCGACGGCGCGCACCAGCGGCATCGCCGCGCGCTCCTCCACGCCGGGCGGCAGCAGGTCGCGCGGCAGCGGCCCGCTGCTCATCAGCCGGTACAGGTGGGGGTGCGCCAGCGCGTAGCGCCGGTAGGCGGCGCCGAGAGCGGGCAGACCGGGTCCGGCCGCTTCGAGCGCCTCGGCCAGATCGGTCATGGCCACCGCGATCACCTGGGCCTCGACCGCCGCCTTGTCGGGGAAGTGCTTGTACAGCGAGGGCGCCCGGATGCCCAGCCGGTCGGCGAGCGCCCGCATGGTCAGGGCCTCGGCGCCGCCGTCCTCGATCAGGTCGCGGGCGGCGGTGACGATCTGGGCGGCCCGCTCAGACATCGCGCGAGCCGTCGCTGTTGCGCAGGCCGTACCCGAAGGCCCGGTCGGCGGCGACGTGCAGCAGCCACGCGAGGCCCGCCACGAACAGCGGCACGAAGTCGATCGGGCCGAAGGAGTAGCCGACGAGGATCACCAGCGGGATCCAGGGGCGGTGCATGAAGTTGTAGAACGGCACCGCCTTGGGCGACAGGCGGCCGTTGCCCCCTTCGCCCGCCCCGATGAACATCGTCAGGTCCGGCGCGATCGCGAACACGATCGCGGTCACCAGCGCGGGGGCGCCGTGGTTGACGACCTCCAGGACGGTGAAGGCCAGCAGGAACAGGGCGAGCGCGGCCCAGGCCGCGCGGGCGGCCACGGTACGGCGGGCGGGAGCGGTGACGACGGCCATGGGGACCTCCTGGGATGGCGGCTAACGCTGTTAGCTTGACAGTAGGCTAACGCCGTTAGCCTGTCAAGAGGCTTAAGGTCGGCGCATGAGGCATTTCGTGGTCGTCGGCTACGACGCCGCAGAGCTGCTCGACATCGCCTGCGTCGTCGGCTGCCTGGAGAGCGCGAACCTGCGCGGCGCCGACCCCCTGTACAAGGTCCGCCTGGCCACGCCCGGCGCCCGCGCCATCGACTGCGGCCCCACCGTCACGCTCCAGCCCGGCGAGCGGCTCGAACACATCAGAGGCCCGATCGACACGCTGCTGATCTCCGGCGGCGTCGGCTGCCAGGACGCCGCGGCCGACCGGATGCTCGTCGCGCACGTGCGCCGCCTGGCCCGCGAGAGCCGCCGCGTGGCCTCCGTCTGCACGGGCGCCTGGATCCTGGCCGCCGCCGGCCTCCTGGACGGCCGGCGCGCCACCACCCACTGGAACTGGGCCGGCATGCTCGCCAAACAGCACCCGGAGGTGCTGCTCGACCCCGATCCCATCTTCGTGCGCGACGGCAACGTCTACACCTCCGCCGGCGTCACCAGCGCCCTGGACCTCACGCTCGCCCTCATCGAGGAGGACCACGGCGCCGAGGTGGCCCGCACCGTGGCCCGCCAGCTCGTCACCTACTTACAGCGGCCGGGCAACCAGGCGCAGATGAGCATGTTCACCGCCGCGCCGCCCCCGGCCGACAGCCTGGTCCAGCGGGTGGTCGACCACGTCACCGCCCACCTCGACGCCGACCTCGCGGTCGCGACGCTGGCCGCGGGGGCGGGGGTGAGCGAGCGCCACCTGACCCGGTTGTTCCTGCGCCACCTGGGGCAGACGCCGGGCAGGTTCGTCCGGCAGGCCCGGGTGGAGGCCGCCGCCCACCTGCTGTCGGCCACCTCGCTGCCCCTGGAGACCGTGGCCGCCCGCTGCGGATTCGGCAGCGCCGAGACGCTGCGGCAGGCGTTCACCGGCCGCTACGGCGTCCCTCCCTCCCACTACCGCCTCACCCAGTCCCGCGCCGGCACCTGACCACCTCCGGCCACACAACCCAAAAACCGCAACCTTCGAGCCCCACGCGCCAAGCCGCGGCCTTTGCGCCCTGTGCCCCCACAGCCCCTCCTCCGCGCGCTCGCCCTAAGAGCTGCCTTCTCCGGGCGCGGCCTAAAAGCCGCGGTCGTTGGGCGCAGGGCACAAAGGCGGCGGTCCATCCGTCGTCGCGCACGCCAAAGGAGTGCGCCGGCCGCCTGGCGATACTGGCCGCATGGATCTCGAACGAGTCAAAACCGAGGTGTCCTCGCTGGTCGGCCCCGGCTCGCCGGGCATCGCCGTGGCCGTGTACCGGGACGGCGCGGCGATCCTGACCGCCGTGGGCGGCGCGGCCTGCGTGGAGTTCGGCGTACCGGTCGACGAGCGCACCCGCTTCGACATCGCCAGCGCGAGCAAGCAGTTCACCGCCGCGTGCGTACTGCTGCTGGAGCGCGACGGCAAGCTGACGCTGGACGACGACGTCCGCACGCACGTCCCCGAGCTGAGCCTGGACACGCCCGTCACCCTGCGCCAGTGCCTGCAGCACACCGGCGGCCTGCCCGAGTGGTACGCCCTGCAACCCCTGACCGGCATCCCCCTCGCGGAGATGACCGAGCAACGGCTGCTGGACATGGTCAAGGGCGTCAGGCGCACGACGTTCCCGCCGGGCACGGACTTCTCCTACTCCAACACCGGCTACGTGCTCGCCGCCATCGTGGTCGGCCGGGTGTCGGGGACGTCGCTGGCCGCGTTCGCCCGCGAGCGGATCTTCACGCCGCTCGGGATGGACGACGCGCTGTTCCGCGACGACGCGTCCCTGCCGCTGGACCGGCTGGCCTACGGCTACGCCACCGCGCGGGGCGAGCCGCGCCGGGCCGACACCGAGGAGAGCGCGGTCGGCGACGGCGGCCTGGTGACCAGCGTGTCCGGGCTGGCGCCGTGGTTCGGATTCCTGGCCGACGGGCGGGTGCTCGGGGCGGACCTGCGTGCGCGGCTGCTGGAGCGCGGGGTGCTGGCCGATGGGACGGCGCTGCCGTACGCGCTGGGGATCTACCACGGCACCGGCGGCGGGTTCGGGCACGCGGGCGGGATGCACGGCTACCTGTCGAACCTGTGGTTCCTGCCCGAGGAGGGCGTGGGCATCGCCATCCTGTCGAACCAGACGGCGATCAACCCGGTGCGGCTGACCGGCCGGCTGCTCGGGCTGCTGCTGGATCGGGAGCCGCCGGCCGTACCGGAGGCAGGGACACTGGCGGCGCCCGCGCAGCCGTACTGGCACGATCCCGTGACGGAGGCGACGCTCACGCTGACGAGCACGGAGTCCGGCCTGGAGGTCAAGGGCGCCGGGACGTTCACCGCCCGCCGGGACGGCCGCTGGCACGGCACCGGCGACGCCGAGGGCTCCTGGCTGGAAGTGGATGGCGAGCGGCTGCTGTCCGGCACCGACCATCCCGCCCGTGGTCCCGTCGTGTTCTACCCGGCCGCGGCACCCGGCCAGGCGCCGCCGCCCGACGGGGTGTTCCGCAGCGCCGAGCTGGGCGTGGAGGCGAGCCTGCGCGACGGCGTGGTGCGCGTCGGCCGCACCCTGGCCGAGCCGCTGACGCCCGCGCCCGGCGGGGTGTGGGAGGCGGGGCCGTTCACGCTGCGGCTGCACGAGGGCGAGCTGCTGCTCAGCGGCGGCGGTCTGCGCCGCATGCGCTTCCTGCCCGTACGCGGCTGACGCCCCTCGTGCGCTTCCAGGCCGTACGCCGCTGACGCGCCTTCAGCCCGTACGTGGCTGATGCGCTGATTGGCCTGCAGGACGAGGCGGGGACCGCGGGTTTTGGCTGCCGGGTCAGTGAACGGCGGCTGTCCGGCTTCTAGCGTCCGACTGTCCCCGCCCGTTCATTTCCGAGGTGGTCCCATGACATACGCGAAGGCCGCGACCGCCGCCGTCGTACTCGCGCTCACCACCGCCTGCTCCTCCGGGGCGAGCCCGGCCCAGACCCGCGACTCGCTGGTCTGGGGCCTGGCCTCCGAGCCCAACAGCCTGGACATCGCGCACGGCTTCAACAAGTCCTCGACCCTCGTCCAGAGCGCCGTCCTCGACACCATGGTCGCGCTCGACTCCACGGGCAAGCCGGTGCCGAGGCTGGCCGGCTGGACCCAGCCCGACCCGGCCACCTACCTGTTCACCCTCCGCGAGGGGATCCGCTTCTCCGACGGCAGCCCGCTGACCGCCGACGACGCCGCCTTCTCGTTGCGCCGCCACCTCGATCCGAAGGTCGCCTCGCAGGCCGCCTCCTACTTCACGGGGGTCAAGCGAGTCGAGGCCGTGGGCGAGGGGCAGGTCAGGGTCACGATGAAGCGGCCGAGCCCGGCGTTCCTGGCGGTGGCGGCGACCGCCTGGCAGGTGACGCCGCGCAAGCTGGCCGAGGCGCATCCCAAGGACCTGGGCAGCCCCGAGGTGGGCACGGTGGGCACCGGCCCGTTCAAGGTGAGCAGGTTCTCGCTCACCTCGGGCGTGGTGCTGGAGCGCAACCCGTCCTACTGGGGCAAGCCGCCCGCGCTGCGCAAGATCGAGTTCAAGACCATCGCCGACCCGGAGACGCTGCGCCTGGCCGTCAGGTCGGGCGAGGTGGACGCCACCGACGGAGTCAACGTCCGCGACGCGCGCAAATGGACGAACCTGCCCGGGGTCAAGGCGATCTTCTACCCGGGCAACGCGATCGCGTACCTGTCGCTGGCGCTGAAGTCAGGCCCGCTGAAGGACCCGCACGTGCGCAAGGCCATCGCCCACGCGGTCGACCGCGAGGCGGTGGCGCGGCTGATGACCGCAGGCCACGGCACCCCCGCGACGATCATGCTGCCGAAGCCGCAGATCACCGCCCTGTACGGCGACGACCTGCCCGGCCTGCCCGAGCACGCCCACGACCTGGCCGCCGCCAAGGCGGAGCTGGCCAGGTCCGGCTACCCGGACGGCTTCGAGCTGAAGGCCCCGTACGCCTCCACCGGCGACACCGGCACGGTCATGCAGGCGGTCGCCGCGGACCTGGCCAAGATCGGCATCAAGCTCGTCCTGGAGCCCAGCCCGACCGACCAGTACGTCTCGCGCGTCATGGAGCACGACCGCCTGTCCATCCAGTTCGTCAACCTGGCCTACGGCACGCCCGAGCCGATCGAGGTGCTGCCCGACCTGGTCAGCCGCGCCTCCGCCGAGCCGCAGGGCTTCAACTTCTCCGGCTACGGCACCGCCGAGACCGACAGGCGCCTCGACGTGCTCTCCTCGGCCACCGGCGAGGAGAAGAAGACCCAGGTCACCGCACTGCTGAAGGAGATCGCCGAGCAGGTGCCCTACGTCCCGCTCTACTCCGCCGACTACGCGGCCGCCCTCAGCGAGAAGTTCACCGTCGGCTTCGACACCTGGACCACCGACACCTTCGCCAACCTGCGCCCGGCGGGCCGCTGACATGGCGGTCGTCAAACGCCTGTGCTCCGCGGTCCTGCTGCTCGGCGTGCTGTCGGTGCTCACCTACGGCCTGCTGGCGGCGGCGCCGGGCGGCCCCGAACACGTGCTGCTGGGCGGCCGCCCGTCAACTCCGGAGACCCGGGCCGCCATCCGCGAGCAGTACCATCTCGACGATCCCTTCCCCGTCCGCTACGCGCGCTGGCTCGGCGACGCGGTGCGCGGCGACTTCGGCACCTCGATCTACTCCCGCGAGCCCGTCACCGCCGTGCTCGCCGAGCGACTGCCCGTAACGGCCGCGCTCGCCGGCTACGCGCTCGCGCTCACGGTGGTGGTCGGCGTGCCGGCCGGCCTGGCCGCCGCGATGCGCCGCGGCGGCGCCCTCGACCAGGGCATCACGCTGACCTCGCTGGTCGCGCTGTCGATCCCGCCGTTCGCGCTGAGCATCCTTCTGCTGTACGGCTTCGCCGTCACGCTGGGCTGGTTCCCCGTCTTCGGGGCCGGGGACACCCCGCTGGAACGGCTGACCCACCTGACGCTGCCGGCGATCGCGCTGGCCACCGCGCAGGCGGCGATCGTGGTCAGGCAGATGCGCGCCGCCGCGCTCGACCTGGCCGCGCAGGACTTCCTGACCTTCGCCAGAGCGCGCGGCCTGCCCAGGCGGCGCGTGTGGATCAGCTACGCGCTGCGTAACGCGGCGCTGCCGGTGCTGACCGTGGGCGGGCTGCTGCTGGCGGCCAACCTGACCGGCTCGGTCTTCATCGAGCAGGCCTTCGGGCTGCACGGTCTCGGCGCGCTGCTGATCGGCGCCGTCGGCCAGAAGGACATCCCGGTGGTGCAGGCGCTCGTCCTGCTCGGGGGCGCGATCGTGATCGCCGTGAACCTGCTCATCGACCTGGCCTACGTGGCCGTCGACCCGAGGGTGAGGCGGCGGGCATGAGGGCGTTCCTGATGGGCGTGCTGGGGCTGGCGCTCGTGGCGGCCGTGGCGGGGACGTGGCTGGCGCCGTACGATCCGGGCGCGCAGGACCTCGCGCTCGGCGCGGCCGGCCCGAGCGCGGCGCACTGGCTCGGCACCGACGACCTGGGCCGCGACGTGCTGTCGCGGCTGCTGGCCGGGGCGGGCTCGGCGCTGCTGTGGCCGGTGGTGGTGGCCGTCTGCACGATGCTGCTGAGCACCTCGCTCGGACTGCTGGCCGGCTACCGGCGGGGCTGGGTGGACGCGGTCATGATGCGCGCGGTCGACCTGGCCATCGCGCTGCCGGGCATGCTCGTGCTGATCGTGGTCGTGGGCGTGCTCGGCGGCGGGTACGGCTGGGCCGTCCTGGCGATGGCGGTGCTGTTCACGCCGGGCGACATCCGGGTGATCCGCAGCCTCACCCTGGCCCAGCGCGAGCTCGCGTACGCGGAGGCGGCCAGGACGCTGGGGCTGCGGCCGGCGCGGATCATGTTCAGGCACCTGCTGCCGAACCTGGCGCCCACGGTGGTGGCCAGCGCGCTGCTCAGCTTCGTGGCCGCGCTGGTGGCGCTGGCCGGGCTGTCGTTCCTGGGCGTCGGGCTGCCGGCGGGCACGCCCGACTGGGGCCTGATGGTCGAGGAGAACCGCGGCCTGCTCGACCTGAACCCGTGGGCGGCCATCGCCCCCGCGGCGCTGATCACCGTGGTCGCCTGCGCGGCGACCCTGCTGGGCGACCGGGCGTTCGAGTCGCTGTCGAAGGGAGGGCGGCGATGAGGATCTCCGCGCTGCGCGTGACCAGGGAAGGCGCCGGGCCCCGGACCGCGACCGAGTCCGGGGCTGAGGCCGGGGCCAGGGCCAGGGCCGGGGCCGGGGCTGGGGCCGGTCGCGGGGCTGGGTTGATTGTGGACGGTGTTGACCTGGAGGTCTTGCCGGGTGAGACCGTGGGCCTGGTCGGCGAGTCGGGCAGCGGCAAGTCGCTGACCGCGCGGGCCGCTGCCGGGCTGCTGCCGAAGGGGCTGCGGGCCGAGGGCTCGGTGGTCTTCGACGGCAAGGAGTTCCTGGGCGCGCGCGAGCGGACGTGGCGCTCGGTGCGCGGCACCCGGGTGAGCCTGCTCATGCAGGACCCCTTCGCCATGCTGAACCCGCTGCGCACGGCCGGCGCCCACGTCGCCGAGTCGCTGCGGGGCCGCGAGAGCCGGGCGGAGGTGGCGCGGCGGCTGGCGGAGGTCGGGATCGACGACCCCGGCGTGGCCGGGCGCCATCCCTTCCAGCTTTCCGGCGGGATGCGTCAGCGGGTGGCGCTGGCCGCCGCGCTGGCCGGCGATCCCGAGCTGCTCATCGCCGACGAACCCACCACGGCCCTGGACGCCACCACGCAGCACGACATCCTCATGCTGATCAAGAGCCTGCAGGCGGCGCGCGGCATGGGCGTGCTGCTCATCACCCACGACCTGCGGGTGGCCTTCGAGCTGTGCGACCGGGTCGCCGTCATGTACGCGGGCCGTGTCGTCGAGCAGGGCCCGGCCGCCGAGCTGGCCAGTTCCCCCGCGCACCCGTACACCGCCGGGCTGCTGGCCGCGGTGCCGGCCGCGGACCGGCGCCTGGCCCGGCTGAGCGGCATCAGGGGCAGCGTTCCCACGGCCGCGGAGGTGGCGGCCACCTGTGCGTTCGCCGCCCGCTGCGACCAGGCGACGCACGCGTGCGAGGAGGAACGGCCGCCCTTGCGCGAGCTGAGTCCCGGCCGCCGCACGGCGTGCCTGCACGAGGTGCGGCCCCGCCCCCGCGTGGAGGAGGCCGCGCCGCCCGAGCGCCCGGCCGCGGAGGTCGAGGTGCTGCGCGTCACCGACCTGCGCAAACGCTACGGCGGGCAGGTCGCGCTCGGCGGCGTCTCCCTGCACGTGGGCAGGGGCGAGACCGTCGGCGTGGTCGGCGGCTCGGGCTCGGGCAAGACCACGCTGGCCCGCTGCGTGCTCGGGCTGGCCACCCCCGATTCGGGCACGATCGCGCTGGCCGACGCCGTACGTCCCCGGCACCGGCTCGTGCAGTGCGTCTTTCAGGACCCCTCGACCTCGCTCAACCCGGCCATGACCGTCGGCGCCGCGCTGGCCGACGCCGCGGCGCAGGGCCCGGAGGAAGGCAGGCTGGGCGTGCGCGACCTGCTGGAGCTCGTCGGCCTGCCCGCCGCCTACGCCGACCGGCGTCCCGCAGGTTTGTCGGGCGGCGAGCGGCAGCGCGTGGCCATCGCCAGGGCGCTGTCGGTCCGGCCCGAGCTGCTGATCTGTGACGAGCCCGTGGCCTCGCTGGACGTCTCGGTCCAGGCCCACGTGCTGGAGCTGCTGCGGGAGGTGGGCGGCAGCATGTTGTTCATCACCCACGACCTCGCGGTGGTCAGGCAGCTGGCCGACCGGCTGGTGGTGCTCTCGCGCGGCGAGGTGGTGGAGAGCGGCGGCACCGCCGAGGTCCTCGACTCCCCTGCTCACGACTACACGCGCCGCCTCTTGGCCTCCGTACCAGCTATCCCATGACATTTCAGCCTTTCTCACTAGCGCCCGCGACACCGGGCAGGGGAGTCTTTCACCATGCATGACCTGCTACTACGCGACGGAACCGTGCACGACGGCCTCGGCGGCACGCCCCGGACCGCCGACGTCGCGATCACCGGGGGCCGCGTCACCGCGGTCGGCCGCGGCCTCGGCCCCGCCCGCCGGGTGATCGACGTCTCCGGGCTCGTCGTCGCCCCGGGCTTCGTGGACCCGCACAGCCACTCCGACACCGTGCCCTTCCTGGACGAGCCACAGCCGTTCAAGCTCTTCCAGGGCGTCACCACGGAGATCGTCGGCAACTGCGGCTTCTCCTGCGGCCCCACAGACCCGGCGACCAGCGGCTTCATGCCCTCCTTGCTGTCGAGCCACGAGTTCCGCGCGTTCGGCGACTACCTCGACGCCGCCGAGGCCGCCGGTCCGAGCAACAACCTCGCCGTCCTGGTCGGCCACAACACGCTGCGCCTGGCCGCCTCGGGCATGAACGCCGAGATCACGCCGGAGCAGCTGGCGCACATGTGCGAGCTGGCCGCCCAGAGCTTCGAGGCGGGGGCGGCCGGGCTCTCCAGCGGCCTGGAGTACGTGCCCGGCGCCTACGCGAACGTGGACGAGCTGGTCGCGCTGGCGCTGGTGGGCAAGCGGTGGGGCCTGCCGTACGCGACGCATATGCGCAGTGAGAGCGAGGGGCTGGCCGGCGCGCTCGACGAGGCGATCGCGGTGGCGCGGCGGGCGGGCGTGCGGCTGCAGGTCTCGCACTGCAAGGCGTCGGGACGGGCGGTGCACGGCGCCTCGGCGATGGTGCTGGACAAGCTGGCCCGCGCCCGGCGCGAGGGCGTGGACGTGCGCGCCGACGTCTACCCCTACCTCGCCTTCGGCACCGGGCTGGTGGCCGTGCTGCCGCCGGCCGCGTGCGAGGGCGGCGAGCAGGCGCTGCTGGCCAGGCTCGCCGACCCGGCCGAGCGGGCGGCGCTGCGCGCGCTGGCCGAGAGCCCGGACACCGGCACCGGCGTCGGCATCTGGCGCGAACTGCACCCGGCCGACGTGCAGATCCTCACGCACACCGACCCGGGCATCGCCGGCAAGCGCCTGTCCGACCTGGGCGGCGACCCGTGGGAGACGCTGTGCGACCTGGTACGGCTGGACCCGCAGGCCTCCGGCGTCTTCCACACCATGCACGAGGGCGACCTGCGCGCCTTCCTGGCCGACCCGCTGGTGTCGGTCGGCTCCGACGGCGGGCCGCCGGTCGGGCCCAACCACCCGCGCACCTTCGGCGCCTTCCCCGTCTACCTGGGCGAGTACGTCACCGAGGAGGAACTGCCCGAGGCGATCCGCAAGGTCAGCTCCGCCGCGGCGGCCCAGTTCGGCCTGGAGGGACGCGGCTGGCTGGCGCCCGGGGCCATCGCGGACGTGGTCGTCCTCGACCGGGACCGGATCGGCCACGCGGGCACCTACGAGCGGCCGGACGTACGGCCCACCGGCGTCGAGCACGTCTTCCTCGCCGGGCGCCAGGTGATCGCCGGCGGCGAGTTCACCGGCGGCAGGCACGGCCGGATCCTCAGGCGAGGCACACGATGACGGCCGTACGACAGCACGGCCGGATCCTCAGGCGAGGGGCCCGGTGACGGCCGGCGGGCGGGTCACGCTGGGCGTCCTGGTCGACAGCCTCGGCCCCGAGGTGGCGCGCCCGCTGGCCCTGCCGCGCGGCAGGGAGCCGCTGGTCGGCTCGCCGGTCATCTACGACCCGGAAGAAGCGCTCGCCGGGCTCGACGGGGCGGCGCTGCTGGTGACCGGGCGGCCCTCGGCCGAGATCCTGGCCCGCGCGGGCGAGAGCCGGGTGGCCGCGGTGTTCGTCAAACCCGGCACCTGCGACCCGGACGCGCTGGCCGCGGCGGCGCGGGCGGCGGGCACCGCGCTGCTGGCCGTACCGCCGGAGCTGTCGTGGGGCCAGCTGTACACGCTCATCGACGCCCTCCTCGCGCTGGTCGCCCCGGCCCAGGACCCGGGCGGCACCCGCGCGGCCGACCTGTTCGCGCTGGCCAACGAGGTGGCCCGCAAGGTGGGCGGCGCGGTGGCGATCGAGGACCTGGCGATGCGCGTGCTCGCCTACTCCACCGTGGAGGGCCAGCGCATCGACGACCTGCGTAAGGAGGGCATCCTGGGCCGCAGAGTGCCCGAGCACCCGACCAACGCCGAGGAGTACGCGGGCGTGCTGCGCGCCGACGGCGCGGTCTGGAGCTACGTGCCGCGCGAGTTCTACCCGCGCCTGGCAATCGCGATCCGTGCCCACGGCGAGGCGCTCGGCACGATCTGGGCGGTGCAGGCCGACCAGCCCCTGGCCGCCGACGCCGAGGTGGCGCTCATGGAGGCGGCCGCCGCCGCGGCGCCGCACCTGGCGCGGATCAACCTGGCCGCCGACGAGGCGCGGCGGCGGCGCGACGAGTGCCTGGGCTGGCTCCTGCGCGGGGTCGGCGCCGTGGACGAGCTGGCCACCTCCTTCGGCCTGCTGCCCGGCGAGCCGCTCACCGTGGTGACGCTCGGCCCGTACGCGGGCACCGCCGACGCCTTCGCCGCCGCCCACGCCGCCGACATGCTGCGTACCGCCTATCTGGCCTACCGGATCAGGGCGGCGGCGGGCGTATCGGGGGGCCGTGCCTACGCGATCGTCGCGGCCGAGGCGGGCGCGCCGCTGCTGCGCCGGATCACCCTGGACACGCTGGCCCGGGTGAGCGAGCGCCTGGGCGGCGGGTGGCGGGCCGGGCTGGGCCGTACCGCGAACAGCGTGGGCGGGGTGCCGGCCGGCGCCCGCCAGGCCGAGGAGGCGCTGCGGGCGGTCTGCGGGCCGTTCGCCGAGGAGCCGGTCGGCGCGCACGGGGAACTGTCGGCCGCGCTGTTCCTCATGGACGTGGACGCGGCGCTGCGCCCCAAACCCTCCCTGTACGGCGAGCCGCTCGACCTCGTCTCCGCCCACGACGCCAAGCACGGCACCGACTACGTGCGCAGCCTGGCCGTCTGGATCGGCGCCCACTACGACGTCCCCCGGGCCGCCGAGCTGCTGTCGCTGCACCCCAACACGCTGCGCTACCGGCTGCGCAGGATCGGCGAGCTGATCGCGCTCGACGACCCGGACACCCGCCTGGTGCTGGCCCTGCAGCTACGGCTGAGCGGCGCCACAAAGGCGGGCGGGTGAAGTTGGGCGCGCACGCCAACGCCCGCGCGGGCGCGCGCCGCGATGCTGTGGTCCATGGCCGAACTCCTCATCCGTTCCCTTGACGGCACCGCGGCGCTGCGGCGGGCCGACCGACTGCTGCGCGAGGTCTGGGGGACCAGACCCGGCGACGACCCGCCGCTCGCGCTCGACCTGATGTGCGCCTTCGCCCACACCGGCGGGTATGTGGGCGGCGCCTTCCTGGACGGCGAGCTCGCGGGCGTGGCAGCCGGGTTCATCGCGGGCGACCGCAGCCTGCACTCGCATGTGGCGGGCGTGGCGGCGGGCGCGCGCGGGCGTGGCGTCGGCAGGGCGCTGAAGGAGCACCAGCGGGCGTGGGCGGCCGATCGCGGCCTGAGCGCCGTCTCCTGGACCTTCGATCCGCTGGTCAGGAGGAACGCGTTCTTCAACCTGGCCAGGCTGGGCGCGCGGGTGGTGGCGTACCTGCCCGACTTCTACGGGCCGATGCACGACGGCATCAACGACGGCGGTCCCTCCGACCGGCTGTTCGTGACCTGGCCGACGTGGGCCGCCGACCCCTCCCCCGCGCCGGACGGGGCCGAGCGGGGCGTGGTCGTGGTCGACGAGTCGGGGACCGTACACGGTCATGACGGCGCTGACGTGCTGCGGTGCGCGACGCCGGACGACGTGGAGGCACTGCGGACGGCCGAGCCGCGGGAGGCGCTGCGGTGGCGCGCGGCGATGGAGGACGGGCTCGGCGGCGCGCTGGCCCGGGGTTACGAGGTCACCGGGTTCACCCGCGGCGGCTGGTACCTGCTGGCCAAGGGAGGCGAGAAGTGAGGATCGACGGCGTCGAACTGCGTGAGGTGGCGCTGCCGCTGGTCAGCCCGTTCCGCACCTCGCTGGGCACGCAGCACGAGCGCAACGCGCTGCTCGTGCGCGTGGTGAGCGGCGAGGCCGTGGGGTGGGGCGAGTGTGCGGCCGAGGACGAGCCGACCTACTCCCCCGAGTACCTGGCGGGCGCCGCCGACCTGATCAGGCGCTTCGTGCTGCCCGCCCTCGCGCCGTCCGGCCTGGACCCCGCCGCCGTCGGGCCCGCCCTGCGGCACCTGCGCGGCCATGTCATGGCCAAGGCCGCCGTGGAGACGGCGGTGCTGGACTGCTGGCTGCGCGCCCACCGCGTCAGCCTCGCCGGGCACCTCGGCGGGGTACGGCGGCGCGTGCGCGTGGGCGTCTCGGTGGGCATCGCCGAGACCGTGGACGCGCTGCTGGACACCGTGGACAAGCACCTGACCGCCGGTTACGCCCGGATCAAGCTGAAGATCGAGCCCGGCTGGGACCTGGAGCCGGTCAGGGCGGTGCGCGAGACGTTCGGCCCCGGCGTGATGCTGACCGTGGACGCCAACACCGCCTACACCCCGGCCGACCTGCGGCACCTGGCCCAGCTCGACGCGTACGGGCTGGCGCTGATCGAGCAGCCCTTCGCGCCGGGCGACCTGCGCTCACACGCGGCGCTCGCCGCCCGCCTCGACACCCCCGTGTGCCTGGACGAGAGCATCACCAGCGCCCGCGACGCCGCCGAGGCCATCAGGACGGGCGCCTGCTCGATCATCAACATCAAGCCCGGCCGCGTCGGCGGCTACCTGGAGGCCCGGCGCGTGCACGACGTGGCCGAGGCCAGCGGGGTGCCCGTCTGGTGCGGCGGCATGCTGGAGACCGGCCTGGGCAGGGCGGCCAACCTGGCGCTCGCCAGCCTGCCCGGCTTCACGCTGCCGGGCGACATCTCGGCCACCGAGCGCTACTACCATCGCGACATCACCCGCCCGTTCGTCCTGGACGGCGGCGAACTGCCCGTGCCGGAAGGCCCCGGCATCGGCATCGCGCCCGATCCCGAGGCGCTGGAGGCGTGCACCACGAGCGTGGAGTGGATCCCGCTCAGTTCGTGAGAACCCCGTCACCGGCCACGCCGTCGAGATCCATGAGCCAGCGTCCGCCCACGACGGTGGCCCGCGCGGTCAGGTCGTCGTCGAGCAGGGCCAGGTCGGCGTGGCCGCCGGGGCGCAGCGTGCCCTGGCGGCGCAGCCCGAGCACCGCGGCCGGCACCCTGGTCGCGGTGGCGACGGTCTCGGGCACGCTCAGCCCGGCCGCCCGGCGCAGGTGGCCGAGCATGCGATCGAGCCCGGTCGTACTCCCGGCGAAGGCGGTGCGGTCGGGCAGCATGCCGACGCCGTCCTCGACGACACAGCACAGATTTCCCAGCCGGTACGGCGTGCCCTCCGCCAGCCCCAGCCCCGGCGTCGAGTCGGAGACCACGGTCAGCCGCCCGCCCAGGCACCGGTAGGCGATGCGCAGCAGCTCGGGCGGCAGGTGCCGGTCGTCGGCGATGACCTCGGCGCTCAGCCCGGTGGAGGCCAGCGACTCCTCCAGCAGTCCAGGCACCCGCCACGGCCCCTCGCGGCGCAGCGCGGACTGCCCGCTCCACAGGTGGGTCAGGTGGGTGGCCCCGGCGGCCACCGCGGCGGCGAACTCCGCCCCGGCCGCCTGGCTGTGCCCGATGGCCACGACCGCGCCCGCCCCGGCGAACGCCCGCGTGGCCGCGATCCCGCCCGGCAGTTCGGGGGCGAGCGTGACCATCGTCGGCGACCCGGCCTCCAGCAGGGCCTTCACGTCCTCCGGTCCGGGGTCGCGCAGCAGCGCCGGGTCGTGCGCCCCGGCCTGTTCCGGCGCCAGGAACGGCCCTTCGAGGTGGACCCCGATCAGCCGGACACCGGACGGGCGGTAGCCCGCGGCGAAGGACAGGCACTCGGCCAGGTGTGCCAGCGCGGAGGTGGCCAGCGACGCCTGCACCGCGGTGACGCCGGAGCGGGCGTGGGCCGCCAGGACCGCGTCGTACCCGGCGGCGTCCGGGGTGTCGAAGCCGTGCCCGGCGGCGCCGTGGGTGTGCAGGTCGATGAGGCCGGGGGTCAGGTAGCGCCCGCCCGCGTCCAGGCGGGTGAGGCCGGGCGGCAGCTCGCCGTACGGCATCAGCGCCTCGATCTCGCCGTCGCGGACCAGCACGGCCAGGTCGGCGTCGATCGTGCGGGCCAGCACGACCCGGGCGCCGACCAGTGCGTAGCGGCTCATGGGGTCCTCTCGCGACGTTTGCGCACCCTGTCTACCTCACCCGGCGCATAGACCGTCTCACGGGGGTAGCTGGAAGGGCATGGCGACAATCATCGATCGGGTGCGCGCGTACCTGCGCAGCCCGCGTGGCAGGCAGAACGTCGAGAAGGCGAAGCGGATGGCCCGCGATCCCCGCACACGGCAGAAGGCCAGGGGCTTCCTGGACCGGCTGCGAGGGAGGCGCTGAGCCGATCATGTAGCCGTCCCCCGGGCCGCTCCGCCGGTGGTAGGGTCGTGTGAAAATGATTGCCGTTATCGGAGTCAATCGTGCGATCCCTTGTCCTTTTACTGACCGCCGTCCTCGCGGTCTCGGTGCTGCTGGCGATCGGCGTCGGCGCCGCGGCGGTCCCGCCCGGACAGACCCTGCGCTACCTCTGGGCGGCGCTGTCCGGCGCCGCGATCACGCCCGACGAGGTGAGCGCGTACCAGATCGTCTGGCAGGTGCGCACCCCGCGCGTGATCCTCGCGGTGCTGGTCGGGGCCGGGCTCAGCGCGGCCGGCGTGGCGATCCAGGCCATGGTGCGCAACGCGCTGGCCGACCCGTTCGTGCTCGGCGTCTCCTCCGGGGCCTCGGCCGGCGCCGTGCTGGTCGGCGTCACCGGCGCGCTCACCGCGCTCGGCATCTACGCCGTCAGCGCCGGCGCCTTCCTCGGCGCCCTGCTCGCCTCCGCCCTCGTCTACTTCGCCGCCCGGCAGGGCGGCGGGCTGACACCGCTGCGGCTCGTGCTGACCGGCGTGGCGGCGGCGTTCGGCTTCCAGGCCGTGATGAGCGTGATCGTCTACTTCGCGCCGGACGGCGAGGCCACCAGCACCGTCCTGTACTGGTCGATGGGCGGGTTCGGCGCGGCGACCTGGGGCGCCCTGCCCGTCATCGCCGCCGTCACGCTGGCCGCGCTCGTCGTCCTGCGCGGGCTCGGCCGCCGCCTGGACGTGCTCGCGCAGGGTGACGAGAGCGCCGCCAGTCTCGGCGTCGACACGGTACGGCTGCGCCGCGGCCTGTTCGTGCTCACCTCCCTGGCCACCGGGGCGATGGTCGCGGTCAGCGGCGCGATCGGCTTCGTCGGCCTGGTCATGCCCCACCTGGTCCGGCTGCTGGTGGGCGCCGCCCACACCCGCGTGCTCACGATCGCCCCCTTGGCCGGCGCGATCTTCATGGTGTGGGCCGACCTCCTCGCCCGGACCGTGGTCGCGCCCAGGGAACTGCCCATCGGCGTGATCACCGCCCTGGTCGGCGTGCCCGTGTTCGTCACGTTGCTGCGCCGGCGCGGCTACCTGTTCGGGAGGGCCTGACATGGCCCTGCTCCTCGACGGCCTGTCCGTCTCCGCGGGCGCGGCCGACCTCGTCAGCGACCTGTGCCTGACGGTCGCGGCCGGGCAGGTCGTGGGCCTGGTCGGCCCCAACGGCTCGGGCAAGACCACCACCCTGCGCTGCGTCTACCGCGCGCTGCGGCCGAGCGCAGGAGTGGTGCGCGTGGACGGCCGGGACGTGGCCGCCCTGCCGATGCGCGAGTCCGCCCGGCTGGTCGGCGCGCTCACCCAGGAGGGTCACACCGACCTCGACTTCACCGTCGAGGAGACCGTGGCACTCGGCCGGGTCCCGCACCTGCGCGGCAACCGGGCGCTCGGCGCGCACGACCGCGACGTGTGCCGCCGGGCGATGGAGAGCATGGAGGTCGCGCACCTGGCCGGGCGCGGCGTGCTGTCGCTGTCGGGCGGCGAGCGCCAGCGGGTGCTCGTGGCCCGCGCGCTCGCCCAGGAGCCGCGGGTGCTCATCCTCGACGAGCCGACCAACCACCTCGACCTGCACCACCAGATCAGGCTGCTGTCGATGCTGCGCGCCGCCGGCCACACCGCCCTGGTCACCCTGCACGACCTCAACCTCGCCGCCTCGGCCTGCGACCGGCTGGCCGTACTGTCCGGCGGCCGGCTCGTGAGCGCCGGGACACCCGGCGAGGTCCTCACCGAGGCGCTGCTGCGCGACGTCTTCGGCGTCGAGGCCAGCGTCGTCCCCCATCCCCTCACCGGCGTGCCCCAGGTCCTGTACGACCTGGGATCCGCCCATCTGGAAGGAACCACCGCGTGAACCGCATGCTGACCGCCTGCGCCCTGACCGGGACCCTGCTGCTCACCGGTTGCGGCGCCCGGGTCGAGGGCGGCGCCGCCGTATCGGAGAAGGCGCGCGTCAAGCGGTGCGGGCAGGAGGTCGAGTACACGACCCCGCGCCGCGCCGTCGTCTACGAGGCGGGCAGCGCGGACAAGATGTTCGCGCTGGGGCTCACCGCGCACGTGCACGGCTACGTGATGCCGCCCGCCAACCCGCCGGTCGAGGAGTCGCCCTGGGCCGCCGAGTACGCCAAGACCAAGTTCCTCAGCGACGACCTGCTCAACCGCGAACTGGTCGTGGACGCCAAGTCCGACCTCGTGGTGGCCGGATGGCGCTCGGGCTTCAGCGACCAGCGGGGCATCACCCCGGCCATCCTGGACGGGCTGAAGATCCAGAGCTTCATGCACGCCGAGTCGTGCTTCAACTACCCGGGCTTCCCCGAGCGCGTCACGCCGTTCGAGGGCCTCTACACCGACCTCGAACGCCTCGGCCGGATCTTCCACGTCGAGGACCGCGCCCGCGCGCTGGTCGCCGGCTACCGCGAGCGGGTCGAGGCGGTACGCGCCCAGGCGCCGAAGGGCGAGCCCGTGCCCGTCTTCCTGTACGACTCGGGCACCGACAAGCCCTTCACCGCCGGCAGCCAGGTGCCACCGAACGACATCATCCGCTTCGCCGGCGGCCGCAACGTCTTCGCCGGCCTGGACGCCCGCTGGAGCGAGGTCACCTGGGAGGCGGTCGTGGCGGCCAAGCCCGAGGTCATCATCATCCTCGACTACGGTGACAAGCCCGCCGCGGAGAAGATCCGGTTCCTGAAGGAGTCGCCGGTGACGGCCAAGCTGCCCGCCGTCGTCAACGACCGCTTCCACGTCCTGGACTACAACGAGGGCATCAGCGGGCCGCGCAACATCGACGGCCTGGAGGGCTTCGCCGCCTACCTGCGCGGGCTGCCCGGGTGAGCACGGCGACCGTTCTGCGCGACCCGGCGTTCGCGCGGCTGTGGGCGGGCACGACCGCCTCCGGGTTGGCGACGTGGGCGCTGCCGTTCGTTCTGGCGCTGGCGGTACTCGACCGCGGCCTCACCGCGACCGGCCTCGGGATCGTCCTGGCCGCCAGGACCGCCGGGTTCCTGGTCGCGGTGCCGTTCGGCGGCGTGCTCGCCGACCGGTACTCGCGCCGCGCCGTCGTCCTGTGGGCGGGGCTGGCCGCCGCGCTGGCCACGCCGGTCATCGCCCTGGGCCTCGGCCGCTCGGTCCTGCTCATGAGCGTGGCCGCCGCGGTCGCCGGCGCGGGCCAGGGCGCCTGCCGGCCCGCCTTCCAGGCGCTGACCGCCGAGGTGGTCGACGAGGCCGGGCGTCAGCGCGCCAACGCCGCCATCACGCTGGCGGTGCGGGCCACCACGCTGGCCGCGCCCGCCGCGACGGCGCTGCTCGCGACCGTCCTGGACACCTGGGCGCTGCTGACCGGCACCGGCCTGCTGTGGCTGGTGGCCGCGCTCCTGCCGCCCCGTGGCCGCCGCCCCGCACCCGCCGCCGCGCCGGTGGCGCTGCTCGGGGAGTTCGCCGAGGGCGTGCGCGAGGCGCGGCGGCATCCGTGGTTCCTGGCCGGGCTGGCCGCGCTGACCGCCGTCGTCTTCACCGGCTACTCGGTCACGGGCGTCGCGCTCCCGCTGATCAGCCGCGACCGCTACGGCACCGAGGCGGTGCTGGCCGCCGCCCTGACCGCCTACACCGCGGGCGCGCTGGCGGGGGCCCTGCTCATGGCGCGCTGGCGGCCGCGCTCCCAGGGCTGGGCCGCGCTCGCCGGTCTCGCCCTGTACGGCTGCGCGCCGCTCAGCCTGCTGCTGCCGGTGCACCCGGTGCTGGTGGCGGGGGCGTACCTGCTGGCGGGGCTGGGCATCGAGCTGTTCAACGTGCCGTGGTTCACCGCGACGCAGCGCGAGGTGGAGCCGCGCCTGCTCGCCCGGGTCTCGTCGCTGGACTTCCTGCTCTCCTACGGCCTGGCCCCCGTCGGCCTGGCCGTCCTGGCCCCGGCCATGGAGTCCTTCGGCGCCGCCCCGGTCCTGGCGGTCTGCGCCCTGGTCTGCTTCCTGGCGCCGGCCGCCGCCGCCCTCACGCCGACGGCCCGCCACTTTCGCAGGCAGTCCGGGCCAGCAGGGTGTTGAGCGCGCGGCCCGGGTCCCCCCGGTACGGCGTGGCCGCCAGGCCGACCTCGCGCCGGCCGTCCTCGCTGCGGAAGGCGGCGGCGAAGTAGCCCGCGACGCCGCCTGCCTGGCCGTAGAAGGTGCCGCAGGGCAGCCGGATGCTCGCCAGGCCCAGCCCGTAGGAGCCGCCGGGCAGGGGCCTCTTCATCTCGGCGAGCCAGGCGGGCGGCAGCAGCCGTCCGCCGAGCAGGGCGCGCATGAAGCGGTTGAGGTCGGCGGTGGTGGACACCATGCCGCCGGCCGCGCCGAGGACGGTCGGGTTGAGCGCGGTGATGTCGGTGACGACGCCGCCGGTGAGGGCGTGGGCGTGCGGGTGCGGGCCCTTGATCGACGGCACCGCGTCCGGAGCGGACGTCCTGGTCAGCCCGGCTGGCCGGATGACGCGCTCGGTGATCTCGGTGGCGTAACCGCGTCCGGTGACGGCCCGGATGACCATGCCCAGCAGCACGTAGTTGGTGTTGGAGTAGGCGAACGTCTCGGGGGTGCGGGGCAGCTTCTCGGCCAGGCCCACCAGCTCCTGTTCGCGCCAGGTGCGCAGCGGCTCGCGCGGGTTGCCCGCGGCGTCGAGGAGCGTGGGGAAGTAGTCGGGGATGCCGCTGGTGTGCCGCAGCAGGTCCCTCAGCGTGACGCGCTCGCCCTCGCGGACGGCGCCGGGCAGCCACCTGGCGAGCGGGTCGGCCAGGGTGAGGCGGCCCTCGGCGGCCAGTTGCAGGACGACGGTGGCGGTGAACGCCTTGGTCAGGCTGCCGATCCTGAACCTGCCCGCCGCCTGGGCCGGGTGCGGCCCGCCGTACCGGATCCTGCCTTCGGCCAGCCTGTGCGTACGGCCGCCCGCCCGCACCTCGGCCAGGACAGCCAGCGAGCCGTCGGCGACCGCGTCGCGCAGATGACTTCGCAGCGCGGCACGGATGTCACCGGTGGCGGCGGCGGGGGTGGCGGACAGGAGGGTCGCGGCGGCGAGTGCGGCCGCGGTGAAGCGCGCGAGGACACGCAAGGAGAGCTCCTTCGATGGTGGGGTTTCAGCGCTCGCTGCCGAGAAAGGCCAGGACGGCGAGCACGCGGCGGTGGCCGCCCTCCTCGGGCGGCAGGCCGAGCTTGGTGAAGATGTTGCCGATGTGCTTGTGCACGGCGCTGCCGGTGATCGTGAGCAGGGCGCCGATGTCGGCGTTGCCGCGGCCCTGCGCCATGAGCGTGAGGACCTCGCGCTCGCGGGCGGTGAGGGCGTCGATGCGGCGTTCGCGGCCGGACATGAGCTGGGCGACGACCTCCGGGTCCATGACGGTGCCGCCCGCCGCGACCGTGCGCAGCGCGGCGACGAACTCGCTCACCCGGGCCACGCGGTCCTTGAGCAGGTAGCCGACCGCGCCGCCGCCGTCGGCGAGCAGTTCGCGGGCGTAGACGCGCTCGACGTACTGCGACAGCACCAGGATCGGCAGGCCGGGGACGGCGCGCCTGGCTTCCAGTGCCGCCCTGACGCCCTCGTCGCGGAAGGTGGGCGGCAGCCGTACGTCCACGATGGTCACGTCGGGGCGATGGCGCCGCACGGCGGCGACGAACCCGGGCCCGTCGGTGGCGACCTGCGGCACCTCGATGCCCTTGGCGGCCAGCAGGAGCTCCACCCCGGACGACAGCAGGACGTTGTCCTCGGCGATCACGACGCGCACGGCAGCTCCACCACCAGGCGCGTCGGGCCGCCGTGCGGGCTGGTCACCCGGAGCGCGCCGTCGAGGGCGGCGGCGCGGCGGCGGATGCCGGCGACGCCGGTGCCGCGCGTCTCGTCCAGGCCGCCCACGCCGTCGTCGGCGACCTCGATGTGCAGGACGCCGTCCGCGCGCCCGACGCGGACGGTGGCCAGGCTCGCGCGGCTGTGCTTGGCGACGTTGGTGAGGGCCTCGGCCACGGTGAAGTACGCCGCGGCCTCCAGCGCGGCCGGCAGCTCGCCGGCCCCTTCGAGGCGCAGGTCGACCGGGACGTCGCACCGCGCGCCGAGCGCGGCGAGCGCGCCGTCGAGCCCGCGGTCGGCCAGGATCGGCGGGTACATGGTGCGGATCACCCCGCGGAGCTCCACCATCGCCTCCTCCGCGCCCTCGTGCGCCTCCCGCAGCAGGTCGGCGACCGGTCCGCGCTCGCCGAGCGCCTCCCTGGCGACGCCGAGCCTGATGGCCAGCGCGACCAGCCGGGCCTGGGTGCCGTCGTGCAGGTCGCGTTCGATGCGGCGCAGTTCCGCCCCATGGGCGTCCAGTACGGCGGCGCGGCTCTCACCCAGCTCCGCGACCCGCTCGGTGAGCCGGTCCAGGTCGGCGGGCCCGGCCAGGGTCCTGCGGGCATGCCGGCGGGCCACCGGCGGCGCTCCCGCGACCAGGAGCGCCAGCGCCACGGCGCCGAACCCGAGCGCGGGCCCCCACCCGTCCACCGGCGCCAGCAGGACGAGCGGCCGCTCCGCCGGGTACAGCCACCAGACCGGCACCGCCACGACCCTGCCGGCGGCGAGGAACGCGGCGAACCCGGCGAGCGCCCCGGTGAGCGCGAACTCCACGCCCCACCACCGCCCCGGGCCCGTGACCGGGGCGGGAACCCCGAGGAGAGCCGCGGCCCGCCGCCGGTTCCACGCCGCCCACCGCCGCAACCCCGGCGCCGCGGCCGGGAGCGCGGCGAGCGGCAGCAGCGGCAGGGTGGCGAGCCCGCAGACCAGGTTGACCAGCAGATATCGAAGCCCGCGCCACACCGCGGTCCATCGTTCGCGCATGCCGCCCAGTCTCCAGGCGGCGCCTGCGCACCGTCACTACAGCCTGCTGCACCTTCGCGGCCTAGATCAGGGTAGCGGCGAGGTCCTTGACGGAGTCGGTGAAGCGGCCCGGTCCCACGTGCCGGATCAGGGCGCCGTCGAAGAGGGCGAGCAGGGCGTGGGCGAGGAAGCCGGGGTCGGTGCCCGCGCCCTCCAGCAGGGAGGTGAGGTGGGCGTGCCAGAAGCGGTAGCTCGGGTCGGCGAACTTGTCGCCGGCGCAGGCCTGCTCGTGCGCCGAGAGCAGGACGGCGTTGCCCTCCGCGATCGCGCAGAGCCCACCGAGGAAGGCGAGCAGGCGTTCCCGGGCGGGCGCCGGAACCGCGGCCGGCGGCCGGGCAGCTCGTTCTGGAGGTGAGCCACATCTCGCTCAACCGCGGCGAGGTGACCTTCGCCGGCGGCCGCCCGCCGGGCACCGTGCACGGATACGACGCGGCGGGGGTCGTGCTGCACCCGGCCGCCGACGGTTCCGGGCCCGCCGCCGGGACCCGGGTCGCCGCCTTCGGGGCCGGAGCCTGGGCGCAGCGGATGGCCGTGGAGACCACCGCGGTGGCCGAGATCCCGGCCGGGGTGGATCCGGCCGACGCCGCCGCCCTGCCGATGGCGGGCCTCACCGCGCTGCGCACCCTGCGTACGCGCGACATCCTGGGCCGCCGGGTTCTGGTCACCGGGGCGGCGGGCGGGGTGGGGCGCTATGCCGTACAGCTGGCCAGGATGGGCGGGGCGCACGTGATCGCCTCGGTCGGCTCGCCCACCCGCGCGCGGGGACTGGAGGCGGACGAGATCGTCATCGGCCTGGACGGCATCGACCGGCCGGTGGACCTGATCCTCGACAACGTGGGCGGGCCGCAACTCGCCGCGGCGTGGCACCTGCTCGCGGCGGGCGGCAGCGTGCGGAACATCGGCTGGGCCGGCAAGGCGGTGCTGTCGGTCACGCTACATCGGAAATAGCGGACGCTAGAGCGCGTCTTGCGCCCAAGGGGTGAACGACCGAACGAGAGGAACCGCGATGAGCATCCGTCCCTTCCGCGTCGAGATCCCGCAGGCGCGGCTCGACGACCTGGCCGACCGGCTGGCCGCGACCCGCTGGCCGGACGAGCTGCCCGGCGTCGGCTGGAGCCGGGGCGTACCGGTGGAGTACCTGCGGGAACTGGCCGGCTACTGGCGTGCCGGCTATGACTGGCGGGCGCACGAGGCGGCGATCAACGAGCACCCGCAGTACCTCACCGCGATCGACGGGCAGAACATCCACTTCCTGCACGTCCGCTCCCCCGAGCCGGACGCGACGCCGCTGCTCCTGCTGCACGGCTGGCCGGGCGCGGTGACCGACTTCCTCGACGTGATCGGCCCGCTGTCGGACCCGCGCGCCCACGGCGGCGACCCGTCGGCCGCCTTCCACCTGGTGATCCCGTCGCTGCCGGGCTTCGGGTTCTCGACGCCGCTGGCGGGGCCGGGCATGAACGCGGCCAGGATGGCGGGGTTGTTCGTGCGCCTCATGGCCGAGCTCGGCTACGACCGCTACGGCGCGCACGGCTACGACACCGGCTCCTGGGTGGCCCCGGCGATCGGCAGGCAGGATCCCGAACACGTGATCGGCGTGCACATGAACGGCATGATCACGTTCCCGGCCGGCGCCGAGGGCGAGATGGACGCGCTGTCGGAGGTCGAGCGGGGCCGGTGGGAGCGCATGGAGAACTTCAACGACGGCTACCTGCAGTGCAACTCCAAGCGCCCGCAGACCGTGGCCTACGGCCTGAACGACTCGCCGGCCGGCCAGCTCGCCTGGATCATGGAGAAGTTCAAGGAGCTCACGATCCCGGAGGAGGGCCTGCCGGAGGAGAGCATCGACCGCGACAGCATGCTGACCGACGTCTCGATCTACTGGCTGACCGGCACGGCGGGCTCGGCGGCGCAGATCTACTACGAGGAGATCTCGGCCGTCGAATGGGGCGAAGCGCCCGAGCGCGGCAAGGTGCCGACCGGGGTGCTGGTCACGGCCCACGACGTGACGATCCGGCCGTGGGCGGAGCGCGACCACAACGTCGTGCGCTGGACCGAGCTGGGCGAGGGCGGCCACTTCCTGTCGATGGAGCGGCCCGATCTGCTGGTAGCCGACCTGCGCGCGTTCTTCACGTCTTCTCTTCGATGATCATCTGAGGGCGCCCGGTGACCAGTAGCCACGCGGGCAGCAGGGCCAGGCAGAGCACGGGGATCAGGTCGAGGTCGGTGACGACGGCCGCGGCCATGAACAGGCTCAGCCAGCCCTGCTGGGTCACGGCGAGAGTCACGCCGAGCACGCCGCAGGCGACGGACAGCGACGGCGGCACACCCGGCACCAGGGCGGAGGCGAGCAGGCCGAGCGCGACGCCGATGAAGACCGCGGGGAAGATCCGGCCGCCGATGAAGGCCGCGGTGGAGGCGATGAGGAGGGCGGCGAGCTTCACCAGGATGATCAGGGCCAGGGCGGCGGCGCCGTAAGAGGTGGCGACCAGTTCCTTCATCTCCGCCAGGCCCTTGAACAGGGTGATCTGGCCGCCGATCATCCCGGCGACGCCGAGGGCCACGCCGGCCAGCGTCAGCCGGGGCACGGGGTGACGGATGAGGTGGAACAGGCGGTGGACGTGCGGGAAGGCGTAGACGGCCGCCAGCCCCGCGAGGACGGCCACGCACGCGATGACCATGCCGCTGAGCAGGTCGAGGGGCTGGATGGAGTAGTCGGGCAGGCCCAGGTGGAAGACCGGGCTGGCGATCAGGACGGTGGTGATCGCCCCGGCGCCCGCCGCGACCAGCGGGCCGAACAGGCGGTCCCACAGCGGCACGTCCTTCGGGCCGAGCGCCAGCTCCGACAGGATCAGCGCGGCGGCCACGGGCGTGCCGAACAGCGCGCCGATCGTCCCGGCCGCGGCCAGGCCCAGCCAGACCGGCGCCTTGACGCCGGGAAGCAGGCGCACGCCCACCGCGACGGCCAGGGCGACGTTGGCGGCGGTGATCGGGTTCTCCGGTCCGAGGCTGACACCCCCGGCGAGGGTGAGCGCGGTGGCCAGCAGCATGCCGGGGACGACGGACACCGGCAGCGGCTCGCCCACCAGCCCTTCGGTGGCCGGGTCGGGGCCCGTGGGGATCTTCCACACCACCAGCCCGACCGCCAGGCCGGTCAGCGTGAGAATGGCCAGCGTCCACCAGGGCGAGGCGCCGTCCAGGCCCATCGCCGCGGGCAGGTGGTGCCACAGAACCTCCTGCAGCGCCTCGGCGGCGATGTCGACCACTATCAGGATGAGGCTGCAGGCGACGCCGACGACCAGCGCGGGCAGCGCGAGCCGGGCCAGCGCCGCGGCGGGTCGGCCTTGGGTCATGCCCTGTCAGTTGCCTGGCCGCCGTCGAGACAAGATCAAGCCCGCGTAACTTTCTCGCCCGCGAACCCTGCCGTGAGCTCCGGTGAGCGGCTCATCAGCCGGAGCATCGCGCGGTGGAGGTCCGCGCGCTCCTCGGGGGTCCAGTCGCCGGTGAGCCTGGCGAAGACCGCCTCCTGCCAGGCGTGCGCGTCGCGCAGCAGCTCCCGTCCCTTTTCGGTCAGCTCGACGGTACGGCGCCGCCCGTCGGCGGCCGAGGCGGTGACGGCGAGATAGCCGCGCCCGGCCGCCTGGGCGACCAGCCGGGAGGCGCCCGACTGGTCGAGCCCCAGCTCGGCGGCGACCTCGTTGACGGTGATCTCCGGCCGCCCGTCCAGCGCGTGGACCGCCTCGGCCACCATGACGTCGCGCCCGCGCTCGGCCCCCGCGTTCCAGCGCCGCGACCAGTGGCGAACGAAGTGGAACAGCGCCTGTCCGGGTCCCGGCCCGCTCATTCGGTCGCGGCCAGGTCGGCGTACAGGCGGGCGAACTCGAGCGCCGCCCGCAGTTCGGGAAAGCGCAACGCGGCCGAGACCCGGTCCCCGCTGGCCCGGAACACGGTCGCGACCCTGCTCCACTCGCGGTCCTGCGGCCAGCGCGCGTCCTGCTCGACGACCACGACCCGCTCGTTGACCGGATGCCACGAGCGGGGACGCAGCTCGATCCCCGACCGCACGATCCAGCCGGCGAAGTCGCCGGGCGTGATGGGCCCGGACCCCTTGGGCCCGTTGACCACGACGGGGTCGGCCACGACCGCGCGCACGCCGTCCAGGTCCCCGCCGTTCACGACCTCGTGCCAACGGCCCACGGCCGCCTCTGTCCGCTCCGATGTGCTCATGCCCTGATATTATATGCAATTCGCATATATCTAATGCGGAACCGATATTGCCGCGTCTCTTCCTACGGTCGGCGTATGACGATCACCCACGCGACGGAGCTGCGGCTGACCGCGCGTCCGGACGCCGACCTGCGCGAGGACCACT
>NZ_JBHYIO010000062.1:0-50280 GCF_042740095.1 Nonomuraea sp. NPDC059023
GCCTGTTCGGCGCCCTGCGGGGGGGCCTGGGCGCGCAGTTCCGAGGAGCCGAGCGTGCCGCGGTGCTCGTCGATGACGGCGAGGCCGCGGCCGCAGGCGTGCAGGAGCGCCCGCGCGTCGCCTTCGAGCCGCGCGAGCAGGGCGTGGGCGAGCCAGCCCGTGGTCCGCGCCTGCGCGGGGCCGCCCCGCCGCGCCCGCGCCGCCGCCGTGAGGTGCTCGCGCGCCACCCGGGTACGGCCCAGCGCGAGCGCGATCCGGCCGGCCAGCAGGTGGCCGAGCGGCAGGTGCGGTGAGGAGAGCGCGGCCAGTTCGCGCACGCACGCCCCGGCCGCCCGCAGCAGCGCGCCGGTCGGCGACCCGGCGGCGAACTCGGCCCGCACCATCACCAGCCGCGCGTGCGCCCGCCACCACCGGCGCCGCTGCCGGTCGAAGAGCCGGGCGGCGCCTTCGGCACGTTCCAGGGCGGCGGCTGGGCGGCCGGCCGCGAGGGCGCAGTCGGCCGCGGTCAGCATGAGCTCGGCCTGTTTGGAGCGCTGCCCGCGCGTCCCGAGCAGCCGCTCGATGGCCTCGTCCGCCTCTGCCAGCGCCTCCTCTGGCAGCCCGGCGGTCAGCAGGGCGGCGCAGCGGTGCAGGCTCAGGTTGGCGTCGGCCGCGCCGAGCCGGTCGTAGTGGCGGGCGGCGGCGTCGAAGTGGCCGAGCGCGGCGGGCAGGTCGCCGACGCGCAGCGCCAGCACGCCGTGGTTGGCGGTGGCGTCGGCCGACTCCAGCTCCTGTCCCGTCTGGACGAACAGCTCCCCGGCCCGGCCGAGATCGGCGGCGGCGCGGGCCAGCGCACCCAGCGCGAGGTGGCAGAAGGCCCGCTCGGTGCGGGCGCGGGCCTCCCACAGCAGGTCACCGGCCACGCGCAGGACGGAGATGGCGGCGTTCAGGTCGGCCAGCGCGGCGCGGTGGCGGCCCAGTACGAGCAGCACGCCGCCGCGCCTGAGCAGGATGCGGCCGTGGGTCAGGCCGGTGGACAGCTCCACGGCGGTGTTGAGCGCGGTGCGGCCGGAGGCGGTGCGCCCGGCGAAGACGAGCGCGACGCCGAGCGTGGCCAGGACGTCGGCCTCCCGCTCGGCCGAGCGGGACTTCCTGGCCAGCCGCTGGGCCGCGCGCAGCTCCCGTACCGCCTGCTCGATGTCGCCGAACTCACGCAGCACGATGCCGATGGCCTGCCGGGCGAGCGAGGCGGCGTACGGGCCTGGATCGTCGGCCAGTAGCCGGCGGGCACGTTCCAGCGCCTCGTTGGGACGCGACAGCGCGAGGGGGAGCAGGTCGGCCGCCATGAGTCCGACAATGCGCGCCGGCCGTAGCGCCCGCAAGCCCTACGGCGATGTACTGGCTATGGATGCGGTCTTCGAGGCGCAGTTCCGAGCCATCCAGCGCAGGATGGCGGCAAGGGGGGTCACCGCCGAGGTGGCGTGGACTCCCGACGGGCAGGTCGACTACGTGTACGAGGCCGATCGCCTGCTGGTGATCGACGAGGGCAGGAACGTGGGCCGGGTCAGGGAGTTGCTGCCCGGCGCCGAGGTCGTTCCCGAGGAACGGCAGCGGCCGGAAGGAGAGGAACGCCAGCCCGGCAACACCACGATGCTGGTGTCGATCGAGAACCTGGACGACGGCCGGCGTACCGTGCCGGAGGCGCTCGACCTGCTGGAGGAGCGGGACGGCTCGGCCCGTGCCGCGGACGAACCGCCGCTGGCCTCGCCCAACCACGTGCTGCACATCACCCGGCTGTGCCCCGCGGTCGAGCCCGAGGTGCCGGGCGGGATGCCCGCGCAGCCGTGGCCGCCCCAGCGGGCCCCGGCGGAGAAGGCGCGGCGAATCCTGATCGGGATCGTGGACACCGGCATTCTCGAAGACCTCCCGCACCCCTGGCTGGCGGGGGTGCGCGGCGACGTCGAGCGGATCGGGCCGATCCTGCCCTCGGGGCTGGCGCACATCGAGCAGTTCCAGGGCCATGGGACCTTCGCCGCCGGGGTCGCGCGCTGCACGGCGCCGGACGCGGAGGTGTACGTCGCCGACCACTTCGCCGAGTCGGGGGCGGAGCGGGAGAACGTGATCATCAACAAGATCATCCGGCTGATCAGGGACCTGCGCCCGCAGGTCGTCAACCTGTCCGCGGGTACCTACACCCGCAACCGCTGGGACTCGCTCGGCTTCTCCCTGTTCCCCGACCTCTTCCCGGACGTGCTGCTCGTGGCCGCGGCCGGCAACGACGGCACCTGCCGCCCCTTCTACCCCGCCGCCTTCCCGTGGGCGCTGGCCGTCGGCGCGCTCGGCCCCGACCAGGTCCACCGCGCCTGGTTCAGCAACCACGGCCCGTGGGTGGACGTGTACACGCTCGGCGAAGGCCTGGTCAACGCCTACGCCACCGGCACCTACACCTACCGCGAGCCGCCCCGGCGCCCCGCCAGGCAGAACTTCGCCGGCATGGCCCGCTGGGACGGCACCTCCTTTTCCGCACCGCTGGTCGCCGGGATCGCCGCCGCCCACCTGGCCACGCACGGCGGCGGTCCCGAGGACGCCAGGCGGGCGGTGCTGGACGCCACCCGGCACGAGCGGGGTATCGGGGCCGTTCTGCGGCTCTGACGTATCAGGGCGCCGCCGCCCGCCTCTGTAAGGAGTGAGAACGACTGTGACGGAGGCCGGCATGATGCGCTTTCCCGGCGGCGCCCGCCGTATGAAAATGGCGTGATGCGCGATGATCCAGCGGTTGTGTCCCTTGTCCGGCGCGCACACGCCGGCGACAAGGACGCGTGGGACGAGATCGTGGAGCGCTACGCTCCGCTGGTGTGGGCGACCTGCCGGGCCTTCCGCCTCAGCCGGGACGAGGCAGACGACGTGGCCCAGACCGTGTGGCTGGCGCTGCTGGACCACCGGCTGCGCGAGCCGGCGGCGCTGCCGGGCTGGCTGGCCACGGTGACGCGGCGCGAGTGCGGCCGGCGCAGCGCCTCCGCCGCCTGGCAGCGCACGCACCTGAAGCCGTGGGCCGACCACGACGCGCCCGCCGACGACGAGCCGGTCGACCGCGAACTGCTGGAGGCCGAGCGCAACACCGCCCTCTACGCGGGTTTCCGCCAGCTGGGCGAGCGGTGCAGGGCTCTGCTGTCCTTGCTGGTACGGCTGCCGCCGGCGCCGTACGAGGAGATCAGCGCGACGCTCGGCATCCCCGTGGGCTCGATCGGCCCCACGCGCGGACGCTGCCTGGCGGAGCTGCGGCGGCGCCCGGAGGTCGCGGCGCTGATCCGCTCGGAGGGAGGCTGACGCGATGGAGTCACCGTGGTGGGCGGACGACGAGCGGCTGCTGGCCGCGCTCGGCCAGGCCAAGCGGGCGGCCGAGGAGGTGCCGCCGGAGTTCGTGAGCGCGGCCAAGGTCGCGTTCGTGTGGCGTGATGTCGAGGCCGAGCTGGCCGGGCTGGTCTACGACTCGGCACTGGACCGGGAGCTCGTGGCGGTCACCAGGGGCGGGCAGCGGGTACTGATCTTCCGCACCGGCAAGGACACGATCGAGGCCGAGGTGGGACCCGAGACGCTGCTCGGGCAGTTGCTCCCACCCCGGCCCGGTACGGCCGAGCGCCAGCTCGCGACCGGGGAGGCCGAGACCACCCCGATCGACGAGGCCGGCTGCTTCGTCTTCCCCTCAGCGCCGTCCGGCACCTTCCGGATCCGCTGCCGCTCGCAGGAGGGCGTCGTGCGGACCCCGTGGGTGACCGGCGCGCCACGCTGAGGTCACGACCAGCCGTTGCTGGGCGCGGTCTGCCAGCGGTGCCAGAGCGCGGAGTCGGTGCCCTTGATGAAGACCTCCAGCCGCCCGTCGTGGTTGGTGGTCGCGATCGGGCCTTCGAGCATCTCGCCGCCGAGCCCGGACCAGCCGGACCAGCCGCCGCCGGGCGAGACCTGCCAGATGTGGTAGACGGTGTTGTCCAGGCCGCGGACGAACACCTCCAGCCTGCCGTCGCCGTTGCGGGCCACGGAGGGCTCGTCGATCCAGCCGCCGAGCGAGGCCCACCCGGACCAGCCGCCGCCGGGGGTGACCTGCCAGATGTGGTGCAGGGCCGAGTCGGAGCCCCGGACGAACACCTCCAGCCGCCCGTCGGGGTTGACGGCGACCTCGGGGTCCTCGATCCAGCCGCCGAGCCCGTGCCAGCCGGACCAGCCGCCGTTCGGGACCGTCTGCCAGTTGTGGTAGAGCCCGCCGTCGGTCCCCCGGCCGAAGATCTCCAGCCGCCCGTCGTGGTTGCGCCCGACCGCGATCCGTCCCTGCAGGACCCCGCCCAGGCTCGACCAGCCGCTCCATCCGCCGCCGGGACTCGTCTGCCAGTTGTGGTGCACGGCGTTGTCGGTGCCGCGGACGAAGACCTCCAGGCGGCCGTCGGCGTTCGTGCCCGCGGCCGTGGCGAAGACGACGCCCTGCAGCGACGACCACTGCGGGCGGGCGCCGTAGATGGAGCGGATGCCCTGGATGTCGTCGTCGCTGAGCTCGCGGCGTACGCCCTGGTAGGACGGGAACATGACGGCGTTGTTGTCGGCCGAGTGGGCCAGGCCCAGCCCGTGGCCGATCTCGTGCAGCGCCACCGTGTACAGGTCGAACCCGCTCGGCGGTACGTTGACCGACCAGGTCTCGTCCTCGTCGAAGTGGCAGTCCCCGGCGATGTCGCCGCCGTTGGGCGGCGGGTAGAAGCAGTGCGCGAGCACACTGCCCTGGCCGTCGAAGGGGAAGCCGTCACCGTGGTCGCGGGCCGCCCAGGCGATCCGGATCTGGCCGTTGTTCCCGACCTCGGTGAAGGTGAGGTTCGTGACCGCCGCCCACCGGTCGAAGGCCGCCCGCAGCGCCGCGCGCTGGTCGGCTTCCGACACGTCCGGGCTGAAGGGCGGGGTGAAGCTGTAGGTGACCTCGTTCGTCGGCCACCGGTTGCCCTGCGCGACGAACTGGCCCGCCGACGGCTGGTCGGGGAAGCCGCAGCGCGGGGTGCGCATCATCGTCAGCGTTTCCTCGTTCAGCGCGCCGGTCGGCTCGATGCCGTGCTGGCGCTGGTACTCCGAGAGCGCCAGCTCCATCCGGTCGTCGAACAGCGTCAGGTCCTCCGGGGCGAAGACGACGGCCGGGCGGAACAGGGCGTTGCCGGTGCGCAGGCCCGGGTTGGGGAAGTAGCCGAAGCGCTTGAGGAACATGTAGAGCTGCCGCACGTCGGGACCGGAGTCGCCGTGCTTGAGAGGGATCATGAAGATCGCCTTCCTGCGTGGGAACGTTCCGTTCACCCCTACGGAGGCGGGCGAACCCCTCGTGATACATCCGGTCAGCCGAGAATCCAGCCGGTGACGATCTTCCTGCCGCCCGCCGTACGGCAGAGCAGATAGAACGGGAAGCGAGGCAGCGGCCGGATCGTGAAGCGGCCCTTCTCGCCCGGCGTGGCCGGGTGGGACGGCGGGCACGGGCCGCGCGCCTCCACCTCGGCGGGCTGGGCGGGCCCTGCGGCATGCCCGCTCCCCTCCAGGATGCGGCGGAGCCTGGCCAGGCACCGGCCGCGGCTCGGGCCGATCCCGCCGACCGGCATGCCGAGCCGCTCGCCGATCAGGGCGTACGGCAGCGGATCCGGGCCGAGGCACAACGTCAGCAGGTCGCGGCAGCGCGGCGGGAGCTGGGCGAACGCCCGGCGCAGGAGCAGGTCGCGCTCGGCCTTCTCCAGCTCTTCGGCGATCAGGTCCGGCCCGGTCTCCGGCTCGAAGTCCAGCGGCCGCTCCACGTCGCCGCGCCGCTGGACCTCCCGCGCCCTGCGCAGGCACTCCCGGTGGGCGGTCCTGGCCAGCCAGCCGGGAAGGGCGGCCGGTTCGCGCAGGGCGTCCAGGTTCTCGACCAGGCGCAGCCACACCGTCTGCGCCGCGTCGTCGGAGTCGGGCCGCACCAGGCGGAAGCGGCGGCACATCGACCACACCAGCGGGGAGTAACGCTCGACGATCTCGTCCCAGGCGGCCTGGTCGCCCTTTCTCGCCCGCGTGACCAGGGCCACGACCTCCGGGGCGTCCCTCATCGGCTCAGGTCTGGCCGGGCGGATGGATGTCGTGGACCGCCGGGCGGTGAAGCAGGTACTCCTTGGCCTCCCTGGCGCTGGATCCGCGCCGGTGGGCCAGGCCCGCGATGGCGCCGCTCACCGCCGCCGCGGCGAACGAGGTCCCGCTCCAGGTGGCGGCGCCGGAGTAGAAGGCCTCCTCGCCCTTGGGCAGGCTCACCCTACCCTCCAGGTAGGTCGAGGTGACCCCGGCCCCCGGGGCGTGCAGGGCCACCCACGGCGCCTTCGGGCTGAACTCCGCCTCCGCCCCCACCGCCACCACACCCTCGCAGGCGGCGGGGAACGCCTTCGCGTGCCGCCGCCCGCCCGGCTCGGCCCCGTGGTTGCCCGCCGCGGCGACCAGCACGGCCTGCTCCCTGAGGCGGGCCACCGCGCGCCCGATGACCAGCGGGGGCTCGTCGTCGGCGGTGAAGCAGGCGAAGGACAGCTGCAGCAGGTCCACCTCCTCGGCGACGAAGCTCACCATGCGGGTGGCGACGTCCCAGGAGTCGGCGCAGACGGCGTCCTCGTCGAGTGCGGCCCGCACGACCAGCTCGGCGTCGGGGGCGTGGGCGGCGATGATCCCGGCGACGAACGTGGCGTGTCCCGCCAGCATCGGTGTGGGCGCCTCGCGCACCCGTGGCAGCAGGGCCGCCGAGTCCGCCATGAACCGGCCCGCGAGCTGGTCGTGCGGCCAGATCGGGGTGTCCAGGATGCCGACGCGCAGCCTCGGGTGATCGGTCAGGCTCCTGGGCGCCAGCCGTACGCCGCCCGGGACGTTGCGCGGGGCGCCCGCGGACGCGAGTCCTTCGACGTTCTCCACCAGCCGGTGCTTGCCGATCACGAACTCCGGGCGTTCCTCCCGCAGCGCGCGCAGCACGAGATCCAGATCCTCCACCGGTGTCTTCGTGCCCCGCGGCACCAGGTCCCGCCGCTCGCGTAACATCCTTGCCACCGCCGGCAGCCCGGTGACCTCGATCCGCGCCAGCCCGAGCAGGGCGCTGCCCGCCTCGTCATCCCGCCGCACCCACGCGGGGCCGTCGATGTCCGCCCATGTGTCGATCAGGTGCGTGACCGCTCTGAGGTGCACCAGGTCGACGACGAGCTCGTCGTCGTAGTACTGCTCCACGCCGGTGTCGGTGATCCGGCCGCTCATGTGACCCTCCGGGGTGCGAGTTACGTGCCATCTGTACGGAGGGCGCTGAGCGCCGGCTGATACAAACCGCCGGGGGTGGGGTGCCGTGTGGGGTGGGCGCGGCACCCCCCGGGTCAGGACTTGGTGATGCGGACGCTGTCCAGGCCGGCCTCCAGGAGGCTGGCGGTGGCGGCGTCGTTGGCCTGGACCTCCAGCTGGACGGTCTGGCCGGCGAAGGCGGTCAGGTCGGCACTGGCCTGCTGCCACGCCCCCGCCACCTGGGATGCCGCGCCCAGGCGCTCGTAGACGGTGGTGCCGCCCACGCGTACGCGCAGGTAGTCGGCGGAGGAGGAATTGTTGAGGTGGGACAGGTAGGCGGAGAAGGTGAGGGTCAGCCGGGTGGCGGCGGGCAGGGTGATCTGCGGGGAGCGCACGGTGGTCAGGCCGCCGTCGACGTCGTTGGCGCCCGCCTGGCTGCCGGCGGTGCGGCCGGTGACCAGGGAGTTGGCGCCTCCGGCGGCGTTGCCGGGCTGGATGGTGGCGCCGGAGTACGTGGTGGGCTCGGGGTCGCCGCGCTCCCACCGTCCGGAGGTCGCCGTGTCGGACGCGCCGGGGGTGGTCCAGCCCTTGTCCGTCTCGAAGTCGTCCTCGTAGACCGTCTCGCCGCCGCCGGTGTCTCCGGGCGGGAAGCGGACGACGCGGTCGTCCTGGGGTGCGGGGGTGCCGCGGCCGTCGCGGTTGCCGGTCAGGATCCAGAGGTGGCCGTCGGGTGCCACCGCGGCGTGGCGGAGCCTGCCGTACGTGCCCCGCAGGACGTTGTCGGGTGTGCCGCCCGGGAGAGGGACGCGCCAGAGGCGGGTGCCGCGCAGCGCGGCGGCGAACAGGGTGTCGCCGATGATGGCGGCGCCGCTCGGCGAGGCCTCCGCCGTGGTCCAGGTGACGAGGGGGTCGCGGTAGCGGGGCGCGCCGCCGTTGCCCTCGACGACCGGCCAGCCGTAGTTGCCGCCGGCGACGATCTGGTTGACCTCGTCCCAGGTGTTCTGGCCGAACTCGGTGGCGTACATCTGGCCGGCCGCGGTCCAGGCGAAGCCCTGCACGTTGCGGTGGCCGAGGGTGTAGACGAGTGAGCCGGCGTACGGGTTGTCCGGGGGGACGGTGCCGTCGGGGCGCATGCGCAGGATCTTGCCGGCGAGGCTCTGGAGGTTCTGGCTGTTGCCGGTCTGGTTGGCGTCGCCGGTGCTGGCGTAGAGCATGCCGTCGGGGCCGAAGTGGATGCGGCCGCCGTTGTGGATGCCGGACTTGGGGATGCCGCCGCGGATCAGGGTGGGCGTGCCGGGGGCGGACAGGGTGAAGCGGACGATCCGGTTGTCGGAGGCGGCGGTGTGGTAGGCGTAGACGTAACGGTCCTGGGCGTAGGTCGGGGATACGGCGATGCCGAGCAACCCGCCTTCGCCGGAGGCCGAGACGCCGGGGACGCGGGCCACCTCGACGGGGGCGGCGCCGGGGCGTACCTGGACGATTCTGGCGCTGTTGCGTTCTGAGACCAGCGCGCTCCCGTCCGGCAGGAAGGCGAGGCCCCAGGGAATCTGCAGGCCGCTCGCCACTACTTCCGGACGGGTGAAGTCGATGTCGGCCGGCTGTGCGTGGGCCGGGGCGTGGAAAGCCGTCGCGATGAGGGTGGTCGCGATCAGCGTGCGAATAAGCACCATAACGCCGACATGACAAAAGCCAATAAACGCTGTCAAGGCCCGAAACCCCCGGCTTTCAGCCGAAAACCCAACCGTATATACGTCACATATCCGACTATCAGGCGATATTTCTGGTCGCTCCGAGTTTTTCAGGGTTTCAGCGTTAGCCACCGCCCCACCAGACCCGACCACACCACCTTCCACCGCCCAAGATTCCCACCTCACCGCCACCCCTAACAAAACGCCATGCCGCAAACCCGCTCCCGATCCATCCCCCCGGCCCCACCCGGGTCGGCCGAACGGCCGGGTGATCTCCGTCATCCGGCCGATACGCCGGGAAATCGGCGGCCACTAACGTCGCTGCACATGCCGATGATCCACACCTCTTTTCCCACCTCCCCGGGCCCGCGGGCCGGGCGCCGGTGGGCGGGCCGCGTGGTGGCGGCCGGGCTCGGGGTGGCGCTGCTGCCCGCGCTCGCCCTGCCGGCCGCCGCCACGACAACCACCGACCAGGCCGCCGCTGTCACGACAACCGCCGACCAGGCCGTTGCCTGGGGTGCCTGCAAGGACAGGCAGCTCAAGCGGGCGGGCGCCCAGTGCGCCAAGGTGCGCGTGCCTCTCGACTACGACGATCCGGCGGGCCGTACCATCGAGATCGCGGTTTCGCGCGTCAAGGCCACGGGCGAGCGGCGCGGCATCCTGCTGGCCAACCCGGGCGGGCCCGGCGGCGTGGGGCTGGGGTTCGCGGCGTATCTGCGGGCCACGTTGAAGGGCGTCGCCGGCCGGTACGACCTGATCGGGTTCGACCCGCGCTTCCTCGGCGAGAGCACCCCGATCACCTGCGGCAAGGCCGCCCCCAAGCCCGAACCGCCACGCACCACCTCTCCCCGGAGGGAGTTCGAGGAGTCGCTGCGCGCGGCCCGCGACACCGCGCGCCGCTGCCTGGACAAGGGCGGCAACAGGGAACTCCTGCCCCACGCCACCACGAACAACGTCGCCAGGGACATGGACGCCATCCGGGCCGCCCTCGGTGAGCGGAAGCTGTCCTTCTTCGGCGTCTCCTACGGCGCCGACCTGGGCGCGGTCTTCACCCAACTGTTCCCCGGCCGGGTGGACCGCATGGTCATCGACTCCTCCAGCGACCCGAGGGTCACGCAGTACGAGCTGTTCCGGCAGTCGGGCGGACCGCTGGAGCGGGCCCTGGACCAGTGGGCCCGCTGGGCCGCCGCCCGGCACGACCGCTACCGGCTGGGCCGTACCGGAGCGGCGGTACGGGCGGCGGTGCGGCGGCTGGTCGAGCGGGCCGAGCGCAGGCCGCCGGTGGTGGACGGCGTACGGCTGGACGCGGCCGTCCTGCGCCTGCTGCTGAGACAGCTCGTCCAGCACCGGGAGCAGGACGAGGCGCTGGCCGGGGTGGTGCGCGACCTGGTGAACCGGCCGGTCAGGCCGGGACCCCACCTGCGGGCGATGCTGGACCTGCTCCGCTCGCCCGACCTGGCCGGCAGCATGCTGGGCGCCACGTTCTTCATGTGCGGCGACGCCGGCTGGCCCGCGGGCGGGTGGCCGGACGATCCGGAGACGTACTGGCGGAACATGCGGCAGAGCCGGGCCGCGCAGCCGGTGTTCGGGCCGCTGGTCAACGGGATGATGGCGCCGTGCGCGTACTGGGAGGTGGGTTCGCGCGAACCGGTCACCGCGATCGGCAACGCCGTACCCGTGCTGATGCTGCAGGCCAGGTCGGACAACCTCGGCGGTGCGCTCGTCCTGCACCGGCGGCTGCGCGGATCGCGGCTGCTGACGGCCGAGATCCGCGCGCACGGCGTGTACGGGCGCGGCGCCGACGGCGGCAGTCCGCTGCCCTGCGCGGACCGCGCCGTCAACGCCTACCTCGGGGGTGGCGAGCTCCCCGGCAAGGACTTCACCTGCCGCCCGTGAGGCGGGCCTGTGAGGCCTGCGTCCCGGGTCCGGCCTGCCAGCCCGCGACCACGGCCGCCCTGCCGGACAACGCCCGGGTGAGGGGCACGCTGACCGTCGTGCTCCCCTTTCCTGACACGGTGACCACGTGGCCGCCCGCCGTACCCTTGGCGTCGCGCACGAACAGGTGCGCCTTGCCCGCGGCGCCCGTGACCAGCGTGACCTTGACCGAGTCCCCGCGAACGACGGCCGAGACGACCCGCCCGAAGGCCGCGCGCGCGACGGGCGGGCCGCCCGCGAGCGGCAGGCCCAGCCGTACGGCCTGCTCCAGCGACTCCGGCGAGTCCAGGCTGGACAGCCCGGTGTCCGGGATCACCGGGTCGGGCGGCGTGGTGGGCCGGCCGGCCGGAGGCTGGTAGCCGGGCATGGTGGCCAGGCCCCACCGGTACGGGTCCCCCTGTACGCCGCCCCATGTGGACCAGCCGATCCGGGTCTGCCCGGTCTTGTCCTGGGTGTCGGAGTCGTAGAAGAGGATGTTCACCCCGAGCCGGGCGGGGTCGACGGCGCCGGGCACCTGCTCCAGCGGAATGGCCAGCTCCACCGTGTAGCCGCCGTCCCCGGTCTTGGCGGCCACCGGCAGGTTCGCCGGCCCCTGCCGGTTGTCGGCGTCGCGCAGCACGCACGGCGGCCCTTCCGCGGTCACCGGCAGCACCGCCGCCTTGAAGGTGGTGGAGGTGTTCTCCGAGACGCCGCGCGGGTCGAGCGTCACCTCCAGCGCGTCGGTACGCCAGTGCCGCTTGCAGTCGGCGGCCGGCAGCTTGGTGCCCACCACGTCGTCCTTGATCCGGGCCAGCACGTAAAGGGTGTCGTCACGCCAGGCGAGCTTGGCCGTGCCCGAGCAGTCGGCCGGGGAGGCGCAGGCGCTGCCCTCCCAGAGCCGGGAGATGTCGAGCGCGGGCCCGGGGTACTCGCCGTCCGCCTCGGCCCCGTCCACGGTGGGCGCGGCGGCCGGGATCACGGTCGCCGGGACGAGCTCCAGCGCGGGCTTGCTCACGCTGGAGCCCTCCCCGCTGGTGGCGGTGATCGTGTAGGCGTAGTCGCCGCCCTCGTTGGAGGTCTTCAGCGAGGGGTCGGAGTTGGTGACGATGAACGGCACGGTGACCGACGCGCCCGGCGCCAGCCCGCTGTAGGGGGCCTCCACGCGGTCGGCGGTGAACCCGTCCGGCAGCTCCACCTTCACGCTGCCCGACTGCGCGGTGCCGGAGACGTTCGTGACGACGACGCCGACCTGCCGCGAGCCGCCGGAGCCCAGCGTGAGCACGGGGGTGACCAGGCCGCGCAGTTGCGGGGCGAGCTCGCCGGCCCACGTCTCGTACTGGCCGACCTGGGGAAGCAACTGCTGCGTCGCGCGTACGGCCGCGCCGACCTCGACCTGCCGATCGGTGTACCCGCTCCCCCGCTCGGTGGCCAGGGTGGCGGCCAGCCGTACCCGCTGGCCGGTGGCGGCGCCCTGCGGCGGCGTCACCGTGAAGACGGCGGCGCCATCGCGCCCCGCGGACAGCCTGCCGAGCTCACCCGAGCCGCTGACCTGCCACCCGGCGGGCACGCGCAGCGTCACCGACGAGCGGCCGAGCGCCGCCCGGCCCCGTACGGCGGCGCGCACGGTGAACGCCTTGCCCGGCCGCACGTCGAAGGCGCTCGGGGTGAGCGTGAACTCGGTGCCGAGCGGCACCGTCCCCGGCGCCCTGACCAGCGCGCCGTCGAGGATCGCGGTCGGCGCGGCGGCGGCCTGGCCACCCGGAGCCGGGAACGGCGCCCGCGCGTCCACCTGCGTGAACAGGTCGCAGCCGAGCTTGGCCGGATCCGTGGGCACGTCGGGGAACCCGGCCCAGCCCTGTGAGGCGTAGACGCGCTGGGCGTCGCGCTCGATCGCCGCCCACGTGCGTCCCTGGGCGGACGAGGCGCGCCCGCTCCACACGCCGTAGACGTTGCGCACCGGGTCGGTGACGGCCGAGCAGCCGGGGCCGGCCGGCGCGGTGATGCCGCGCGCGCCGCCGAGCAGCAGGCGGGCGGGCGCGAACGGCCGCAGGCCCTCTTCTCTCAGCTGCTCGGGGAAGGCCTTGGGGTCGGCGGCGGCGTAGAACGCCTCGACGGCCAGCCTGGCGGCCTGCTGGTGGTTGCCGTGGTTGCCGGGCGACGGGGCGGGGTCCATGGTGAGCAGCACTTCCGGCCGGGTCTGCCGGACGATCCGCACGACCTTGGCCAGCGTGTCGCCGCCCCAGATGCGGTCGGTGAGCGGGGCGCTGACGGTGTAGTAGAAGTCGACGTCGTCGAGGTTGAACACGTCGGTGACGCCCGCCTTGGCGACCGCCCGGCGCTCCTCCCCTTCGCGCAGCAGGCCGAGCGCGGGCCCTTCCTCGGGCCCGACGGCGTTGCCGCCGCCCTCGCCGCGGGTGACGGTCACGACGCCGGTGCGCACGCCGTGGTCTTCCTTCCACTGGCCGAGCGTGGACAGGCTGAAGGCCTCGTCGTCGGGGTGCGCGCCGACGAAGAGCACGCCCAGGTCCTTCGCCGGCTCAGCCTTTGCGGGTACGGCGGGCGTCAGGAGGAGGAGCGTGGCGATTAAGGGTGTCAGCATGGAACCTCCGGAGGGGCTATTCGCGGACCGCCCCCTGGAGCAGCCCGCGGATGAAGTGGCGCTGGAGGAACAGGTAGAAGATCACGACCGGCGTCGCGACGATCACGGACCCGGCGGCGAGCAGGGCGAAGTCGGAGGTGTACTGGCCCTGGAAGAAGGCCAGTCCGAGCGGGGCGGTGCGCAGCCCCTCGCTGGTCACCATGATCAGCGGGATGAGGAACTCGTTCCACGTCCACATGAAGACCAGCAGGATCAGGGTGACGATCGCGGGCCTGGCCGGGGGCACGAGCACCTGCCAGAGCGTCCGCCAGACCGAGGCCCCGTCGATGCGGGCGGCCTCGACGATGGCGCGGCTGGAGGAGCGGAAGTAGGCCCGCATCCAGAAGGTGCCGAACGCGACCGACAGCGCCACCTGCGGCAGCGCCACCGACCAGAACGTGTCGGTCAGCCCGAGCGTGCGCAGGTCGAAGTAGAGGGGTACGGCGATGGCCTCGCTCGGCATCATGATCCCGAGCAGGAACAGGTAGAACAGGATGTTCTGCCCGCGAAAGCGCATGGTGCCGAAGGCGTACCCGCTCATGATCGACAGGGTGACGCTGACGACCACGACGAACGCCGACACCCCGAGGCTGGTGCGCAGGTAGGTGTGGAAGTGCCCGGTCTCCCAGGCCTGCGCGAACCCCTCGACGCCGCCGCCGGCCGCCGCCTGGAGGATGGTGAGGATGGGGAAGAGCGCGAACATCGCGAACACCGACAGGATCGCGTAGTTGCCCAGTCGCTCGGCGCGGGAGATCACGGGACGCTCCTGTCGGCGAAGCGGTTGATCACGAAGGAGACCGCGAAGATGAAAAGGGTCAGCGTGACCCCGATCGCCGCCGCCGAGCCGACCTGGCCGAGCTCGAAGGCGCGGTGGTAGACCTCGTAGGACGGCACCGAGGTGGAGTTGCCCGGCCCGCCCCCGGTGGTGATGTAGACCAGGTCGAACGTGCGCAGCGCGGCGATCACGGTCAGCGTGAGCGCGACCGCGATCTCGCCGCGCACCGAGGGCAGCGTGACCGCGAAGAACTCGCGCACCGCGCCCGCGCCGTCCAGCCGCGCGGCCTCGTACAGCTCCAGCGGGATCTTGCTCATCCCGGCCAGCATCAGCACGGTCACCAGCCCGGTCTCGAACCAGGTGCCGACCACGCCGACGGCCGGCAGCGCGAAGGCGTAGTCGCCCAGCCAGCCGCGCGCCAGGCCGCCGAGGCCGACCGCTTCGAGCAGGGCGTTGAGCGAGCCGTCGGAGGAGTAGACCTGCCGCCAGGCGACGGCCACCACGACCATGGCCACGACCTGGGGCAGGAACACCACCGTCCGGAAGAACCCCAGCCCGCGCACCTTGGCGTGGTTGAGTATCGCCGCCAGCATCAGCCCGATCGCCAGCGGCAGCACGGCGTAGAAGAACATGAGCACCAGGGCGTGCCCGAAGGCGTCGCGCAGTTCCCCGTCGGCGATGATCGCCGCGTAGTTGTCCAGCCCCGCCCACGTGCCGAGCGTCAGCCCGTCCCAGTCGTAGAGCGACAGCTGCACCGCCCGGCCGATCGGGTAGAGCAGGAAGGCCGCGTAGACGGCGAAGGCCGGCAGCAGGAACAGGTAGGCGACGCGCCGGGGCTCGCCTGGCGGGCGGGTCATCCGTTGCTGTCCACGAACTTCTTGTAGTCCTTCTCCAGCGTGGCCAGGAACTCCTCCGGCGTCGCCTTCTTGGCCATGAGGTCCTGCAGCGCAGCGCCGAGCGTGTCGGCGAAGGTCGGGGTGGCGTAGTCGAGGTACGGCAGCAGCCCGTCCTGCTTGGTGATGGCGGCGAAGGCGGTGAACATGTCCTTGGTCGGGCCCTCCTCCACCGTCTGCTGGTCGGTGTCGGCCACCGGCAGCAGGCCGTTCTGCGTGAGCACCTTCATCGCGTCGGCGTTGGTGATGAAGTCGAGGTAGGCCGCCGCGGCGTCGGGGTTGGGGCTCTTGGCGGTGACGGCGAACGGCAGGCCGGTGCCGCCGGTGGCGGCGGGCGTGCCGGGCGGCAGGGAGAAGCCCAGGTCCTTGCCCATGCTCTTGCCGAGCTCGCCGATCAGCCAGCTGCCGCCGATGTAGAAGACGCCCTTGCCCTTGCCGAACGCCTGCCAGGAGGCGTCGTAGCCGAGGCCGTTGACGTCCTTGTTGAGGTAGCCCTTGTCCATCCAGTCGACGAGCTGCTGGGCGGCCTTGGTGTTCTCCGGCGTGGACCAGGTGGCGCCCTTGCGGCCGAAGCCGAGCGTGGCGATCTGCTCCTTGGGCACGAACTGGCCCTGGACGGTGCCGAAGACGTGCACGGCGGGCCACTTGTCGAGGTTGCCGAGCATCAGCGGCTGCTCGCCGGCCTGCTTGGCCTTCTCCAGCGCGGCCTGGAAGTCCGCCCAGGTCGTGGGCGGCTGGAGGCCGAGCTTGGTCATCTTGGTGCGGTTGTAGAGGAGGCCGACGACCTCGCCGGCCTGGGGCATGCCGTACACGCTGCCCTGTCCGAAGTCCTTGCCGTCGGGGGTGTAGCTGACGTACTGCAGGACGGACTGGGGGTAGCGCTTCTTCCAGCCGTACGCGTCGGCGTAGGCGTCGAGCGGGCGGAGCTGGCCGGCCTTGACGAAGGCGCCCATCTGGGGGCGGCCGTTGTTGGCCTGGACCACGTCCGGCGGCTCGTTTCCGCTCAGGGCCAGGCGCAGCGTGGTGTTGAGGTCGTCGAAGGAGCGCGAGACCCGCTTGATCGTGATGTTGGGGTACTTGGCCTGGAACGCGGTGTTGAGCGCGGTCATCTGGGCGTTCTGCGCGCCGCGTACCTCCTGGTCCCAGACGGTCAGCGTCACCTTGCCGAGCGCGGCGGCGTCGGTGCGGACCGCGGCCGGGCTCGACGCGGCCGGCGACGATGCGGCCGGCGGCGCCGAGGACCCGGGGGCGCAGGCGGCCGCGGCGAGCGCCACGGCACCGGCGGCCAGCGCGGCGCGCGTGGAGGCGTTCATGGGTTACTCCTTCTGGGCAGGCGGCTGGGGAGCCATCCCCAAATCGGCGTAGCGGGCGATGGTCGCGGCCGCCCTGCGGACAGCGCCCACCGGTACCGCGGGGACCAGGGTGTCGAGGAAGGCGTAGCGCCGCGCCAGCGACTCGCCGTAGGCGCCGGTGTGCCCGGCGGAGGCCCGCACCTCGTGCCACCAGTCGGCGATGTCGCCCCAGCCCGGCGCGGCCAGCGACCCGCCGAACTGCTGTACGGCCAGCGCCGCGCAGAGCCCGGCGAACGACAGCCGGTCGGTCAGCGGCCACTCGCACAGCGTGCCGAGCACGAACGCGGCGCCGAAGACGTCGCCGGCGCCGGTGGGGTCGAGCGCGTTCACCCGCGGCGAGGGGACGAACGCCTCCTCGCCGGTGGTGGAGTCGATCGCCATGGCGCCGTTGGCGCCGTCGGTGACCACGGCGAGGGGTACCCGGTCGGCGATGGAGTAGAGCGCGTCGCGCGGGGTGTCCATGCCGGTGTAGGCCATGGCCTCGACGGCGTTGGGCATGAAGGCGTGGCAGACGGCGAGCTGGTCGAGCACCGCCTGCGACCAGGCGCCCGAGGGGTCCCAGCCGACGTCGGCGAAGACCAGCGCGCCGTCGCGGTAGGCGAGGTCGGCCCAGTTGCGGTCGCCTTCGGAACCGCCGAGCGGCTCGTCCGGGGAGAGCGTGACGATGACGGCGCGAGTGCGCGGCGGCTTGCCGATCATCTCCGAGGCCGCCATGGGCGAGGGATGGCCGTGGGTGACCATGCTGCGGTCGCGGTCGACGGCCATGGAGACGGTGACGGGCGAGTGCCAGTGCTCGAAGCGGCGCGACCTCGACAGGTCGACGCTCTCCTGTTCCTCCAGGGTCCGCCAGCAGAAGTCGCCGTAGTCGTCGTCGCCGAACGCGGCGGCCAGCGAGGTGCGCAGGCCCAGGCGGCTGGTGGCGATGGCGAGGTTGGCGATGCCGCCGGGGCAGGAGCCCATCCCCTCGGCCCAGACCTCGCTTCCGGCGGTGGGCATGGCGGGCAGGCCGGTGAAGACGATGTCCAGGAAGACCATGCCTGCCAGGAAGACGTCGAACTGGGGGCCCTCGGAGCTTCGCCGCTGGGCGAGAGGGTCGTACACGATAGCCGGTCCTCCTCGACAGATCGAAGATGTGCGCAATCTTGCACGTTTGCTCGCTCATAGCAAGGGCCATTGGTAAATCGTGCTCACTGATGCGCGAAAATGACTGATACGATCCGTACGTGCTTCAGCGCCTCCGGCATGAGGAGATCATGCGCCGCGTCCGGTTGTCCGGCGCCACGAGCGTGCACGACCTGGCCAGGCAGCTCGGTGTGAGTCCGTCCACCATCCGGCGCGACCTGGAGGTCCTCGACCGCGACGGCACGCTCAAGCGGGTGCGCGGGGGCGCGCTGCCCAGCGTCGACGCCGACACCGACATGCCGTTCGCGCAGGTCGCCGCCATCCACGAGGGCGACAAGGAGGCGGTCGCGGTGTGCGCGGGGCGGCTCGTGCGCGAGGGCGACGTGGTCCTGCTCGACATCGGCACCACCACGATGCGCCTGGCCAGGCAGTTGCGCGGGCGCCGGGTCACCGTGGTCACCTCCAGCCTGGCCGTGCTCGACGTGCTGCGCGCCGATCCCGAGGTGGAGCTGCTGGTGCTCGGGGGGATGGTGCGCCGGCCGTACCACTCGCTGGTGGGGGTGCTCACGGAGGAGGCGCTGCGGCAGGTGGTCGCCGACCGGGTCTTCCTCAGCGCGAGCGGCGTGCGGCGCGACGGGCAGGTCGTCGACACGACGCTCGCCGAGGTCCCGCTGAAGCGCGCCATGATCGCGGCGGCGGGGCAGGTGGTGCTGCTGGCCGACCGGCACAAGTTTCCCGGCACCGGCGCGTTGCGGGTGTGCGGGCCAGAGGATCTCGACGTCGTCGTCACGAACGACGGCGCGGACGACAGCACGCTGCGCGCCTGCGCGGCGGCCGGCGCGGAGGTGGTGCTCGCATGAAACTGGCCGTTCTCGGCGGCGGGGGCTTCAGGGTCCCTCTCGTGTACGGCGCGCTCCTGCGTGACCAGGCGAAGCCGCGCGTGGAGGAGGTGGTGCTCCACGACGTGTCCGAACGGCGGCTGGCGGCCATCGAGAACGTGCTCGGCCAGCTGGCCGAGGGGCACGAGCGCCCGCCGCGTGTGCGCACCACCACCGACCTGGACACCGCGCTGGCCGACGCCGACTTCGTCTTCTCCGCCATCCGCGTGGGCGGGCTGGCGGGGCGTACGGCCGACGAGCGGGTGGCGCTGGAGTTCGGCCTGCTCGGGCAGGAGACCACCGGGCCGGGCGGCATCTCGTTCGGGCTGCGCACGATCCCGGTGGCGGTGCGCGTGGCCGAGCGGGTGGCGGCGGTGGCGCCGCGCGCCTGGGTCATCAACTTCACGAACCCGGCCGGGATGATCACCGAGGCCATGCGCGGCGTGCTCGGCGACCGGGTCGTCGGCATCTGCGACTCGCCGATCGGGCTGATCAGGCGGACCGCGGCGGCGCTCGGCCTGGACTCCGCGCGCGTCTCCCCCGACTACGTGGGGCTCAACCACCTCGGCTGGCTGCGCGGGCTGGTCCACGAGGGCCGCGACGTGCTGCCCGGCCTGCTCGCCGACGACGCGGCGCTGCGGCAGGTGGAGGAGGCGCGGATCTTCGGCGGCGACTGGGTGCGCACGCTCGGCGCGCTGCCCAACGAGTACCTGTACTACTACTACTTCAACCGCGAATCCGTGGCCGCGGCCCGGGCCGCCGAGCACACCAGGGGCGAGTCGCTGGTCCTGCAGCAGGACCGCTTCTACACCGCCGTGCGCGAGCGGCCCGGTGACGCGCTGAGCGAGTGGACCAGGACGCGCCGGGAGCGCGACGCCAGCTACATGGCCGACACCCGCGACCTCACCGGCGCCGGTGAGCGTGAGGCCGCCGACCTCCAGGCGGGCGGGTACGAGGGGATCGCGCTGGCGCTCATGGCGGCGATCGCGCGGGGCGAGCCGTCCACGATGATCCTCAACGTGCGCAACGGCAGCGCCGTACCCGGACTGCCGGCGGAGGCCGTGGTGGAGATCCCGTGCGCGGTGAGCGGCGCGGGCGTACAGCCGCTGGCCACGCGGCCCTTGCCCGGCCGGTTCCTGGGCCTGATGCAGCAGGTCAAGGCGGTGGAGCAGGCGGCCATCGAGGCGGCGCTCACCGGTTCTTCCGCGCTGGCGGTCGAGGCGCTGGCGCTGCATCCGCTGGTCGACTCGGTGGACGTGGCCCGGCGGCTGCTCGACGCGTACCGGGCGCGCATCCCGGAGCTGGCAGCCGTCCTTCCCCGCTGAAAAGCCTCTTGCGCGGGTACCCGCTCGGTGTCTACTGTAAAGCTCAGTATCCGGCGGACACAAAGTCTCCGGAGGAGAGATTACTGAGATAGGGGACACTCATGTCGCTCTTCGTCAACCTGCACGTCAAGGACCTCGCCGCCAGCCTCGGATTCTTCGAGAAGCTCGGCTACAGCGTCGACGAGCAGCTGACCAACGACGACGCCGGCTGCGTGAACCTGGGCGAGGGCGTCTCCCTCCTCCTGGTCACGGAGCCGTTCTTCACCTCCATCACCGGCAAGGCCATCCCGGACACCGGCGCGAGCACCGAGGTGGCGCTGGCGCTGCAGGTGGAGGGCGGGCGCGCCAAGGTGGACGAGATGCTCACGACCGCGCTGGCCAACGGGGCGAGCGAGACGGGCGAGCCCGAGGACAACGAGTACATGTACAGCCGCAGCTTCCGGGACCTCGACGGTCACCTCTGGAGTGTTCTCGTCATGGCCTGACGTGTCTTGTGTAAACAGAGGTATCCTCAAGACACACCACGTGGTGGATCCGAGGAGGAGCGCATGGCGGCAGGAAACAAGATCGAAGAACTCCTGTGGGAACAGCCCGCGCCCGCACGGCCCTCGCTCAGCCTCCCCAACATCGCCCAGGCGGCCATCGCGATCGCCGACGCCGACGGCATCGAGGCGGTCTCGATGCAGCGGGTGGCGGGCGACCTCGGGTTCACCAAGATGTCGCTCTACCGGTACGTCTCCAGCAAGGCCGACCTCGTCGCCGTGATGATCGAGCGGGCGGTGGGCGATCCGCCCGATCTGTCGGGCATCGAGGGAGGCTGGCGGCCCAAGCTGGAGGAACTGGCCCGGCTCGTGGCGGCGGTCTGGGCCCGGCACCCGTGGCTGCCGTGGGCCACGCTGGGCGACCGGATGATGGGGCCGCGCGAGATCGGCTGGACCGAGGCGGCCGTCGGCGCCCTGAACGGGACCGGCCTGACCGGCGGCGAGCGCATGGACGCCGCACTGCTGATCTTCGGCCACCTGCGCAACACGCAGTCGCTCGCGACGGCGGGCACCCAGCCGTGGGCCGAGGACCGCCAGGCCAGCCCCGCTTTGGCCCAGATCCTGGACCGGCACGCCAGCCGCTTCCCCGCCCTGGTCGAGGCGCTGGCCGACGTGGGCGACGCGCCGCGCGACTCGGGCCGCTCCTTCGGCCTGACCTGCGTCCTGGACGGCCTCGCCGCCCGCATCACCACCCCCCGCCCCTGACCACCCCCGCCCCTGACCACCCCCACGCCTGACCACCCCCAACCTCCGACCGCCCCACCCCGACCCCGCGCTCACGCCGGCAGCGCCCCCGAACTCCGGGCCCTTCGACCCCGAGGAGGCCCCAGGCCCCTGGAGGCCGCCCTTTCGCCGCGCCGCCGGAGTGCCCTGCTGCCGTGAAGCCCAGGTCTCCGAGCAGGGGGTGCCGCCGGGCACGCTGGTCAGGGTGGGGTGGTGAGGCGGCGGGCGTAGGACTGCATGGGGCGTTCGAGGTAGCGGTAGGTCAGCCAGCTCGCGGGCAGCATCAGCAGCAGGCACAACAGGCTGATGCCGATCTGCAGGGGGGCGGGCGCCCAGCGCAGGTCGCCGGTCATCGCGATCACCCCCGTCAGGATCGGCAGGTGCAGCAGGTAGAGCGAGTAGCTGATCACCCCGAGCCACACCAGCGGCGCCGGCACCCGGCGGGTACGCAGGAGCATGCCACCGGCGAACGTGGCCGCCGCCAGCACGATCGTGGTGATCCACACCGGCGGCCGCACCCACCACCACCCGGCGTCCAGCGCCCACACCGGGGTGAGCGCCACGAGGATCGCGGTCACGGCCACCGGCCACAACCGCCCGGTCCCGCGCTCCCATCGATGGACGGCGGTCCCGGCGAACATCACCGACAGGATCGCCGCCCCGAACCACGGCGTGGGGCTGGCGGTCAGCAGCAGGGTGAGGGCCATGACGCCGAGGGCGACGGCGGCGGCCGTACGGAAATATCCGGTGATGACGCAGGTCAGGCCCAGCCCGAAGACGGCCAGTGACGCCCAGGACAGCCACGCGCCCGTCAGGGGCGCGTTGCTCAGCGCGAGCCCGGCGGCCATGGCGGCGGCGGCGAAGGCGACCGACAGCGCGCTGCGGCCCACCCGCACGCCCGCCACGAACAGCGCGGCGACCAGCAGGTAGAAGACCATCTCGTAGGAGAGGGTCCACATGGTGTTGACCACGCCTCCGGCGCCGACCACGTCGAGGAGCATGGTGGCGTGCGAGGCCAGCGCCGAGGCGTCGCGGGGCACCTCCCTGCGCACCGGCAGCCAGAACGACAACGCCAGCACCACCGCGATCACCAGGAGGTAGAGCGGGTAGAGGCGGAAGAAGCGGCTGATCCAGAACGCGCGTACGTCGCCTTTGCGTTCCAGGGACACCGGGATGATGTAGCCGCTGACCAGGAAGAAGACGAGCACGCCGTACATGCCGAGGTTGAAGGAGGTGGGGCGCAGCCACGGCATCGCCCAGGTCAGCAGGTGCTCGCCCACGACGGCGAGCGCGCCGAGGCCGCGCAGGGCGTCGAGCCAGGCCAGCCGCGCGGGCGTCCCGGCGGCGACGGCGGGTACGGGCGGGGCGGCGGCGACGTCGTCGGGACGGGCAGCAGGCATATATCCCAACGTACCGAAGTGTCGGGAAAATCACCTTCAGTCCTGGATCAAGGTTCCTGCGGAGAGAAGTAGCTTAGGCCTACCTAACTTGCGAAGCGGAGCACTCGATGTTTCGCCGTGCGGCCGTACGCGTCGCCGCGCCGTTCCATGAAGCACAAGGATCATCCAGTACGTCATCTACGCCGTCGAACGCGACAAGGCGACCGTGCTGACCGCCTACGTCAACGGCAGCCTGTCGGCCGGGGCCGCACCTGACGCTGTCGGCGCTGGTCGGCGCGCTGCTGCTGGTGCTGGCCGACCTCGCCGCCCAGTCTCCTACGGTGGCGACCCCGTCGTACGCGATGTCAGCCTGGACATCCCGCACGGCGGGTTCACCATGGTCATCGGCCCGAACGGCTGCGGCAAGTCCACCCTCGTCAAAGCCCTGGCCAGGGTCCTGAAGCCGGCCGAGGGCACGATCACGCTGCACGGCCGCGACCTGTGGTCCTACCGGGGCCGGGAGGCCGCCAGGCACGTGGCGCTGCTGCCGCAGAACCCCGTGGCCCCCGACGGCATCACCGTCGGCGGCCTGGTACGGCGCGGCCGGTACCCCCACCACACGCTGCTGCGCCAGTGGTCGCCCGGCGACGACGCCGCGATCGGCTTCGCCCTGGAGCGCACCGGCCTGCGCGAGCTGACCGGCGCGCAGGCCGGCCGGTTGTCCGGCGGCCAGCGCCAGCGCGCGTGGATCGCCATGGTCCTGGCCCAGCAGACGGACCTGCTGCTGCTCGACGAGCCGACGACGTTCCTGGACATCTCCCACCAGTACGACCTGCTGGAGCTCTGCCGCGAGCTGCACCAGGAGGGCCGGACCATCGTGGCCGTCCTGCACGACCTCAACCAGGCGGCCCGCTTCGCCACCCACCTCGTCGTCATGGACGCGGGCCGGGTGGTCGCCGAGGGCCCGCCGGCAGAGGTGCTCACGCCGGAGCTGGTCAAGCGGGTGTTAGGGCTCGACTGCGACATCGTGGCCGACCCGCGCAGGGCCACGCCGATGGTGATCCCGCACTGACCGGCACTTGCGCGGGGCGCGCCCGGCCTGCCATCCTGGCCCACATGATCGTCATCAGAAAGGGCGTGCGCGCCCTCGCTCCGTGAGTGAGCAGCGGCGGCCGGTGGCCGCCGACATCCACGATGAATGGCTGGGCTGGGCACTGTCCACGCGGCCCGCCGACCGGCCCGCCGCGCAGGCGGCCATCACCTCCCTGTACGAACGGCTCGGCCGTCCCGCGCCCGCGTTCGTCTGGACCGACTCCCCCGCCGCCGCGCTGAACCACGTGCCACGCGGCATGCCCGTCCAGGCCTTCGGCCGACTGAACACGGCCGCCGAACTGTCCGTCGCGCAACGCCTCGCGACCCTCGTCTCCACCCTGCGCCACGCCCTCGACCAGCACGTCGGCCATGTCTGGGACCCCGGCTGGCCGTCGCGCGGCCCCGACCCTCTCGACGCCGTCGTCCGCGATCCCCTGCGCGAGACCGTCCGCGACGGCGTGTGCACTCCCCTCCGCCTCGCGCTCCCCCTCGCAGACCGCCTCACCTGGTACGGCCAGCACGACGCCAGCTGGATCGCCCACTACGACGCCTGGCGGCGCGTGGGCGGCCTCCGCTACGGCGCCCTGACCGCCCAGCTCGAACCGTGGGCCGAGCTGGCCCGGTCCTGCGGCTGGTGGTGGCCGCTCGAGGACCGGTGCGTGATCGCCGAGCGCCCGCTGTCGATCCGCCTGCGCGAGGGCCGCCTGCACGGCGACGACGGCCCGGCCGTCACCTTCCCCGACGGCTGGTCCGTGCACGCGCTCAACGGCTTCGTCGTGCCCGAGTGGGTCATCACGGGGCCCACGCCCGGCAAGATCGCCGCGGAGCCGAACGTGGAGGTCCGGCGGCTGGCCATCGAACGCCTCGGGTGGGGCCGCTACATCGAGGAGGCCGGGCTGAGCCTGGTCGCCTCGGCCCCCGACCCCGGCAACCCGGGCTTCGACCTGGAGCTGTACGACCTGCCGCCGACCGCGCTCGGCCGCCGCCCGAGGGTCCTGCTGGCCGTCAACGGCTCGGAGGAACGCGACGGGCGGCGGCGCCGCTACGGCCTCGGCGTCCCGCACTTCATCGACGACCCCGTGGCGGCGGCCGCCTGGACCTACGGCCTGTCCGCCCATCACTACACCCAGCTGGCCCGGCGCACATGAAAGGAGAATCCGTGAACCTCGACACCCTGTCCCGCCGTACCGGCCTGACCGTCCTGGACCACCTGGAGCGGCAGGTCGCCATCCCGGTGCTCGACGGCCTCCAGGCCCAGGGCGACCTGCTGATCGTCCCGATGCCCATGGTGGCCGTGGCCATCTCTTTCCCGCCGCCGGCCCGCTGGTCGAAGGTGTTCGGAAGGGGGCTGGAGGTCCTGCGCGGAGCCGCGGGCGGCAATCCGCACACGCTCGTGGCCGACGACGGCGCCTGCGTGTGGACCTGGGACGTCCGCGACACCATGGACCTGGCGCTGGGCGTGTTCCGCTGCGTCCGGCCGGTCTACCTCCTGCATCCCGAGCACGGGGCGAGCGGCTTCGCCCCCGGAACGTACGTGGTGCGCCGCCAGCGGGAGCTCGACCACCGCGGCTGGCGGCGCGGCGGCCGCGGCCGCCTGGTCGCCGACTAACGGTGGGGGCCCGCTCAGACGTGGCGGGCCCTCAACCTCAAGCGTGGCGGGCTCTACCTCAGGCGTCGCGGGCCCTCGCCTCAGGCGCGGCGGGCTCTGGCCAGGAGCCACAGGAGCAGTGGCGCGCCCAGGACGCCGGTGACCACGCCCACCGGCAGTTCCAGGTCCGGGATGACACGCCTGGCCACCAGGTCGGCCGCGAGCACCAGGAAAGACCCGGTGAGCGCGGAGGCCAGCGGGGGCGGCCAGGCCGTACCGGCGAGGCGGCGGGCGATCTGCGGGGCGGCGAGCGCGACGAACGCGATGGGACCGGCGGCGGCGGTGCCGAAGGCGACCAGCCCCACGCCCGTCGCCAGCAACGCGAGCCGGGCCCGCTGCACGGGCGTGCCCAGCACGACCGCGACGTCCTCGCCCAGCTGCAGCGCCCGCGACGAGCGGCCGAGCAGGAAGGTGAGCGGTGCGAGCACGGCGAGGGCCAGGGCGAGCGGCGTCACCTGGTCCCACGTGCGGCCGTTGAGGTTGCCGAACAGCCAGCCGAGCGCGGCCTGCGCCTGGAAGGCGTCGGTGATCACCATGAGGTACTCGGTGGCGCTGGTGAACATCCACGACAACCCGATGCCGACCAGCACGACGCGGTAGCCGGTGACGCCGTGCCGCCACGCGAGCAGGTAGGTGAGCAGCGCGGCGGCCACGGCGCCGGCGAAGGCGAGCACCTGGACGCCGGGACCGGCGTCCAGGCCGAACACCATCCCGGCCACGACGGCGACGCCCGCGCCCTGGGTGACGCCGATCATGTCGGGGCTGGCCAGCGGGTTGCGGGTCATGGTCTGGAACAGCGCGCCGGACAGCCCGAACGCGGCCCCGGCCATCAGCCCGACCAGCGCCCTGGGCAGGCGCAGCTGCCAGACCACGAACAGCTGCCCCTGCTCGCCCTGCCCGAACAACGCGCCGACGACCTCGCCGAGCCCGAGCGGGATGTCGCCGAGCCCCACCCCGAGGCAGAACGCCAGGAACGCGAGCACGGCCAGGCCGAGGCAGACGGCGACGAGCCGGATCCGCACCTGCCAGGAGACGGGCGGGGCGGGCAGGCGGACGGTGAGGTTGGTCATCAGAGCTCCGCGAGACGGGCGCGGCGGGCCAGGATCACGAAGATCGGGCCGCCGATGAACGCGACGATGATGCCCGCCTGCACCTCGATCGGCGCGACGATCATCCGTCCGGTGACGTCGGCGGCCAGCAGCAGGCAGGGGCCGAGCGCCGCCGACAGCGGCAGCAGCAGCCGGTGGTCGCTCTCGCCACCGGCCCAGCGGGCGACCAGCCGGGCCAGGTGCGGGATGACCAGGCCGACGAAGACCACGGGGCCGATCGCCGCGACCGCGGCGCCGGTCAGCAGCGTCACGGCGGCGGCGCCCTGGAGCCTGACCAGGCCCACCCTGCGGCCCAGCGCCACGGCGACGTCGTCGCCGAGCGCGAGGCTGTTGAGCGCGGGCGCCGAGGCGAGCGCGAGGACCATGCCCGCCGCCACGAACGGCAGCAACTGCGGCATGAGCTGCGCGCCCTGCCCGGCCAGCGATCCGGCCGACCAGAACCGGTAGCGGTTCAGCGACTCCGGGTCGGCCAGCACGATGGCGCTGGTCAGCGAGCTGAGCATGACGGTGACGGCGACTCCGGCCAGCGCCAGCTTCACCGGGGTGAGGCCGTCGCGGCCGAGGCCGCCCAGCACGTAGACGGCGACGCTGACCACGAGCGCGCCGGCGAAGGCGAACCAGACGTAGCCGTAGAGCGAGCCGATGCCGAAGGCGGCGATGGCCACGACGACCGCGAACGCGGCTCCCGCGCTGACGCCGAGGATGCCGGGGTCGGCCAGCGGGTTGCGGGTCAGCGCCTGCATGAGCGCGCCGGACAGGCCGAGCGCCGCCCCGGCCATGAGGCCGAGCAGGGTGCGCGGCACGCGTACCGACCAGATGACGTCGTGGACCGCCTTGGTGACCTCGCCGCCGGTCAGCGCCTGCGCGACCTGGTCGAGCGGGATCGCCCGCGCGCCGACCGACAGCGACAGCGCGCACAGCACCACGAGCCCGGCGATCGGCACTCCGAGCAGGATGGCGCCGCGGCCCAGGCGCGCCGCGGGCTGAAGCCCCGCGCCGGGCTTCAGCGCGGCCGATCTCACGAGGAGGGTTCTGGCTTGGTCTCCGGCTTGCCGTCGACGGCCGCCGACAGCATGGGAACCAGCCGGTCCAGCAGGTACGGCAGGCTGAGCACCGTGATGAAGGAGGCGGAGTCGGCGAAGTCGGTGCCGTCCACGACGAACACCTCACGGGCCTGCTTGGCCACCTTGAGGTTCTTGTAGACGCCGTCGCCGCGCAGCGCGGCCACGTCCTTGTCGGCGTTGGTGACGCTCCAGATCAGGACGTCCCGGTCGAGCAGGTCGAGCCGCTCGCGGCTGATGTTGGCGCCGAACTTGTCGCCGATCACCTTGTCCAGGTCGGGCGGGAGCGTGAAGCCGAGCGAGGCCAGCAGGCGGCTGCGCGGGTCCTGGCTGCCGAAGACGAAGTACCCCTCGTACATGCTGACCATCAGCGCGCCGGCGCCGACGAAGGCCGGGTTGTCCTTCTTGACCTGCTCGAAGCGTGCCTCGACGCCCTTGACCATCGTGTCGGCCTCGGCGGGCTTGCCGACGATCGAGCCGATCGTCCTGGTGAGCTCCTGCCACGGGATGCCGAAGTCGATGTACTGCTTCGGCTGGGCGACGGTCGGGGCGATCTGCGACAGCGTCGCGTACTGCTCCTTGGTCAGCCCGGAGTACAGGCCGATGATCAGGTCGGGACGCAGCGCCGCGATCTTCTCGGCCTGCGGTCCGGTGCCGGTGTCCTTCAGCACCTGGGGTACGGCCGCGCCGCCCAGCTCGTCCTTGGCCCAGGGGCCGACGGCGCCGGGGTGCTCGCCGAACCACTCGGTGGTTCCCACGGGGACCACGCCCAGGGCGAGCAGGGCGTCCTGCTCGACGAGGCCGACGGTGACCACCCGCTGGGGCGGCGCCTTGACGGTGGTGCTGCCGAACTTGTGCTCGATGGTGACCGGGGTGAACCCCTTCGCCGCGGGGGCGCTCGTGGCCGGGGCGGCGGTCAGGTTGTCCGGGGCGCAGGCGACGGTGCCCAGGAGGACGGCGAGCGCCAGGATGATGCGCTTCACGCGTTGTTCTCCGCCCTGCCCATACGCCAGTAGCCCATGAAGGCCACGGCGCGCTTGTCCATGCCGCGCTCGGCGACCAGGTGACGCCGCAGGGCTCTGATCATCGCCGCCTCTCCGGCCAGCCAGGCGTAGAGGGGGCCCTCCGCCTGCTCTTCCGGCACCTCCCAGAGTTCGTCGACATCGACGTCTATTTCCCGAAAGTCGATGTCCCTAAAGTCGATGTCCCTAAAGTCGATGTCCTCGAAGGAGTCGGCGGGCTTGTGGTCGGGAAGCAGGCGCCCGGCGGCGGCCTCGACGGCCGGGATGAGCTTGTCGCCGTGGTCGCCGCCCTCGCGGGCCAGCCACGTGACGGTGACCTCGCTCGGGGAGTCGATCGGCAGGAAGTCGGTGGCGTGCGGCACCTCGATGAGGGCCGCGCCGCGGGTGCCGGCGGGCAGGCGTTCCAGGGTGGCGCAGATCGCCGGGGCGGCGGTCTCGTCGCCGGCCATCAGGATGGCGCCAGTGCCCTCCGGCGGGTGGAACTCCAGGCCGCCGTGCGGCTCGCCGTAGCGGGCGTCGGGGCCGAAGAGACCGACCTCGTCGCCGGGCCGGACGGCGCCGGCCCAGCGCGCGGCGGGGCCGCCGTCGCCGTGCAGCACCACGTCCACGTCCACCTCGCGCAGGTCCGGGCGCACGTTGCGGACGGTGTAGGTGCGCATCGGGTTGCAGCGGTCCTGGGGCAGGGCCCGCCAGCGCTGGAACCAGTCGGGGCCGGTCGGGAACTGCGTCAGGCCGTGGCCGGGCAGGGGGAAGATGAGCTTGATCCGCTGGTCGTACCCGTTGTCGGCGAAGAGATCGAGGTCCTCCCCGGTGAAGGTCACGCGCAGGAACGACGGGCTGAGCAACTCCAGCCCCCGCACCCGCACATCGAACAAGCGAAAGGGTTCAACCACGACAAACTCCACTGATCACACGGGGGACTTAGGTTAGGCTAACCTACCGCACCCCTCCCCGCTAGCTCGGTGGCAGGGTGGCTCGCCAGGGGACCGGGGTGGACAGGACCATCGAGCTGCTCGGCGTGCCGTACCCGGCCAGCCGGTCGATCAGCCCCTCGAAGTCGGTCATCGTCGCGACCGCGACCCGCAGCACACAGCAGGCCCCGCCGGTGACCCGGTGCACCTCGAAGATGTCGGGAGAGTCCAGCGCGTCCGGGTGCCGCAGCACGCATCCCGGCCCGTAGCAGGACATCGTGACCAGCGCCACCACGCCGCGCCCCGCCGCCCGGGGGTCCACGTGCGCCCGGTAGCCGCCGATCACCCCGGCCTCCTCCAGCTTCCGCACCCGCTCGGCCACCGCGGGCGGCGACAGGTGCACCCGCCGCGACAACTCGCTGAAGGACAGCCGCGCGTCGGCCTGCAGCTCACGCAGCAGCAGCCAATCCATCTCGTCCACTTTCACCACCGAAACCCAGAAGCCCAAATCAGGCACCATCCGCCTGGTGGAACACCCTAAAGGCCGTTGAATCGTCATTCCACGTACGGGCCCCGCGCGGGCATCATGAGCCCCATGGATGTCACCCCGATCACCGCACTCCAACGGCAGGAGCGAGCCCAGGCCAACGGCGGCGCGCCCACGCTCGAGTTCGACCGGCAGGCGCCCTACGACCGCTACGTCCGCGCGAGCACGCTGCACGCCCTGCAGACCCCGCTCAGCGATGACCCCGGCGAGATGTCCTTCCTCATGGTCAGCCAGGTCATGGAGCTGTACTTCGGCCTGATCCGCTACGAGCTGCGCCACGCCCAGGACCTCCTGGCCGGCGACGACGTCTGGGCGTCGCTGGCGCCGCTGCGCCGGTCCGCGCTGCACCTGGAGGCGCTCAACGCCTCCTGGCAGGGGCTGCGCTGGATGACGCCGGCCGAGTTCAACCGCTTCCGCGACCTGCTCGGCGAGGGCTCCGGCTTCCAGTCGGCCATGTACCGGCACCTGGAGTTCACGCTCGGCCTCAAGTCCGAGCAGCTCATGCGCCCCTTCCGCGGCCAGCCCGAGATCCACGCCGAGCTGCGCGCGAGCTTCGAGGCGCCCTCGCTGTGGGACGAGACGCTGGAACTGCTGCGCCGCCGCGGCCTGGCCGGCGAGCCCGAGCAGGTCGTGCAGGCCTGGGTGACCATCTACGCCGACACCGGCCCCGACAACCACCTGCGTCTGCTCGGCGAGGCGCTCACCGAGGTCGCCCAGCGCTTCGGCGACTGGCGCTACCACCACCTGCAGTCGGTGAAGCGGGCCATGGGCGCCAAGGCCGGCAGCGGCGGCTCGGCCGGGCTCGTCTGGCTGGAGCGCAGCATGGCCCGGACCGTCTTCCCCGAGCTGTGGACCGCCCGCACCTTCATGTGAGGAGTTTTCCCGTGGCAGGTTCCCCAGAGGTCGCGATCGTCGGCGCCGGTCTTGCCGGCTGCCTGCTCGCCTGTTACCTGGCCAGGCGCGGGCACCGGGTCACGCTGTACGAACGGCGGCCCGACCCGCGCGCCGAGGGCGCCGAGCGCGGCCGCTCGATCAACCTCGCGCTGTCGGAGCGCGGGCTGTCGGCGCTGCGCGGCATCGGCCTGGAGGAGCAGGTCATGGCCGAGGCGCTGCCCATGCGCGGCCGGCTGATCCACCCGGTGCGGGGCGAGCTGGACCTGCAGCTCTACAGCTCCGACGGGCTCCGCTCGATCAACTCGATCAGCCGGGCCCGGCTCAACGCGGCCCTGCTGGACGCCGCCGAACGGCACGCCGAGGTCCGCTTCGAGCACCGGCTCACCGGGCTGGACCCGGCCACCGGGACCATGCGCTTCGACGGCGGGCAGGAGGAGAAGGCGGCCGTGGTGCTCGGCGCGGACGGGGCCGGCTCCGCCGTACGGGCGCGGCTGGCCGAGCACACCGGACTGCGCGAGCGCACCGACTTCCTCGGCCACGGCTACAAGGAGCTGACGATCCCGGCACGGGACGGCGCGTTCGCGATGGACCCGGGCGCGCTGCACATCTGGCCGCGCGGCACCTCCATGATGATCGCGCTGCCGAACCCGGACCACTCGTTCACGTGCACGCTGTTCTGGCCGGACGAGGACTTCGACGCGCTCGACTCACCGGAGGCGATCGCGCGGCACTTCGGCGAGGTGTATCCGGACGCGGTCCCGCTCATTCCCGATCTGGTGGACGACTTCGCGGCCAACCCCGTCGGGCGGCTGGGCACGGTGCGGGCCGTACCGTGGCAGGCGGGCGGGCGCGTGGGGCTCATCGGCGACGCGGCGCACGCGATCGTGCCCTTCTACGGCCAGGGCGCGAACTGCGCGTTCGAGGACGTCGTGGTGCTCGACCGCTGCCTGGACGAGACCGGCGACGACTGGGGCCGCGCGCTGCCGAGGTTCGAGCGGGCGCGGCGGGCCGACACCGAGGCGATCGCCGAGATGGCGCTGGCGAACTTCGTCGAGATGCGCGACAAGGTCGCCTCGCCCGTCTACCGGCTGGCCAGGCGGGCCGAGCACGCCCTGCAGGAGGCGCTGCCCGGCCGCTACGTCTCGCGCTACGAGCTGATCTCCTTCTCCACCGTCCCGTACGCGCGGGTGCGCCGCCGGGTCCGCCGCCAGCAGCAGGTTCTCGGCGCGCTCGCCGCCCTGGGCGCGCTGGGTGCGGCGGCGCTGGTGTTCGGGGCGGTGCGACGCTCCGGGGCTTAGGGGCGTCCGACGCTCATGTAGGTGTAGCCGAGGGCGCGCATGGTGGCCGGGTCGAGGTGGTTGCGGCCGTCGAACAGCACCGGCCTGCGCATGGTGTCGCGGACGTCGGCCCAGGGCACGTCGCGCAGCTCGGGCCAGGCGGTGGCGAGGATCGCCGCGTCCGCGCCGGCCAGCGCCTCCTGCGGGCTGCCATGCCGTACGGCTGACGCCCAGGGCTCGGGCTGCCCGTCGGGGGCCAGCGGATCCCAGCACGTCACCTTGGCGCCCTCGGCCAGCAGCCGCGCTGCCAGCACGGTGCTCGGCGCCTCGCGCATGTCGTCGGTGCCCGGCTTGAACGTCATGCCGAGCACCGCGATCCTGGTGCCGCCGAGGCCGCCGAGCGCGTCCTTCAGCTTCTGGATGGCCCGCCGCTTCTGCAGGTTGTTCACCTCGATGGCGGCGTTCAGCAGCTGGGTGTGGTGGCCGGTGTTGCTGGCGAGCTGCTTCAGCGCCTCGGAGTCCTTGGGGAAGCAACTGCCGCCCCAGCCGATGCCGGCGCGCAGGAAGTGCGGGCCGATCCGGTGGTCCAGCCCGACCGCCTTGGAGACCTGCTCCACGTCCGCGCCGGTCAGCTCGCACAGCACCGCGATCTCGTTCATGAAGCTGATCCTGGTCATGAGCATCGCGTTGCTGGCCAGCTTGACCATCTCGGCCGAGGCCACGTCCATCACCTCGACCGGCCCCGCCACGCCTTCGTGCAGTTCGGTGACGAGCCGGATCACGCTCTCGTCGGAGGCGCCGACGACGACCCGGTCCGGGCGCATGAAGTCGGCCACCGCCTGGCCTTCCGCCGTGAACTCGGGGTTGGAGGCGTAGCCGACGTGGGCCAGGCCGCTCTCGTCGAGCACCGCCCGTACCCTGGCGCCGGTGCCGACCGGGACCGTGCTCTTCACCACGACGGCCTTCAGGTGCTCGGCGCCCTTCAGCGACTCGACCACCGACCAGACGCGCGACAGGTCGGCGTCTCCCGCCGCGGTCGGCGGGGTGTCCACGCAGACGTACACGATCTCGGTGCCCGCGAGGGCTTCCTCGGCGCTCAGCGTGAAGGTGAGGCGTCCGGCGTTGGCCGCGATGAGCTCGCCCAGGCCGGGCTCGTGGATCGGCACCCGCCCGGCGTTCAGGAGGCGGATGCGCTCGTCCTGGATGTCGCGGACCGCGACGGTGTGGCCGAGCTCGGCCAGGCACGCGGCGGTCACCAGGCCGATGTAACCGGCCCCGAATACTGCGATCTTTCGCATCTCTTCCTCACCTCTTCACCCGCAAGAGTGCCCGAACAGGACCAGGCTCAGGAAATCGGGGTGAGGGGTGCTTCTATAGTGGTCCCACAGACATCCGATGAAAGGCGAAATTTCCAGTCATGGCGATACAGTCGTGGTTCCCCCAGGCCAAACTGGGGATCTTCGTTCACTGGGGCATCTACGCCGTCGACGGCGTGGCCGAATCGTGGTCGTTCTTCGACGGGCGGGTCAGGTACGACGACTACATGAAGCAGGTGGACGGGTTCACCGCCGACCGCTTCGACGCCGCGCAGTGGTCGGATCTGTTCGCCGCGGCGGGTGCCCGATACGCGGTGCTGACCGCCAAGCACCATGACGGTTTCGCGCTCTGGCCGACGGTGTGGTCGGAGCTGCGTACCGGACGCGACTTCGTCGGCGAGTACGTGCGCGCGATGCGCGAGCGCGGGCTGCACGCGGGCCTGTACTTCTCGCACCTGGACTGGTCGCACCCCGACTACGCCAGCGTGGGCACCGGCGACAACCGCTTCGCCCACCCGGAGCCGGGCAAGGAGGACCCGGCCGCGTGGGAGCGGTTCCTGGCCTTCCACCGTGGGCAGTTGCGGGAGCTTCAGGAGCGCTACGCGCCCGACCTGCTGTGGTTCGACGGCGACTGGGAGCGCGACGCCGCGACCTGGCGGATGAGCGAGCTGCGCGAGGAACTGCGAGCCCGGCAGCCGGAGGTCGTGATCAACGGGCGGATGCAGGGTGAGGGCGACTACGCCACGCCCGAGCAGGGCGTGCCGATCGAGCCGCCGGCCGGTCCTTGGGAGCTGTGCCTGACGATCAACGACTCGTGGGGCTACCAGGGGCACGACACCAACCACAAGTCGGTGCGCCAGCTCGTCCGGATCTTCGCCGAGACCATCGGGGGCGGCGGCAACCTGCTGCTCGACGTGGGGCCGCGCGCGGACGGGACCATCACCCCCGAGCAGGCCTCGCGGCTGCGGGAACTGGGCGACTGGATCCGGCCGCGGGCCGAGGCGGTCTACCCGACGGGACGCGGGCTGCCGCCCGGCCACTTCAACGGGGCCAGCACGGTCTCGGCCGACCGGCGGACGCTGTACCTGTTCGTGTTCGACCGGCCCAACGAGTTCGTGGTGCTGCGCGGGGTGCGCAACAAGGTCACCTCGGTACGCGTGCTGGGCGGGGCCGGTGAGCTGCGGCACGAGCGGTTCGGCGGGCTGAACGAGGTGCCCGGATGGGAGTACGTCTTCCTGGCCGACTCCGACCTCGATCCGCTGTGCACGGTGCTGGAGGTCCGGCTGGACGGGGAGCTGGAGGTCTACCGTGACCACACCCGCGACTAGGCGCGTGGCGATCTGCGGCATCGGCACAGAGTCGAGCACGTTCAGCGCACACCGCACCGGTTACCGAGACTTCACCCTTTGGCACGACTTTTCGCGTTATCCGTTTCTTTGTCAGGACTCTGGGCGGTGGCCTGAGGAGGTGGCGGGGGTCCGGGTGGAGTTCGTGCCGATCCTGGTCGCCCGTGCGCTGCCGGGCGGCCAGGTCACCCGGGAGGCGTACGAGCGGCTGGAGTCCGAACTGCTCGCCGGGTTGCGGGCGGCGGGGCCGTTCGACGGCGTCTATCTGGACCTGCACGGCGCGATGCACGTCGAGGGCCGCGACGACGCCGAGGCCGCGCTCGCCGCGGCGGTCAGGGACGTCGTCGGCCCCCGCGCGCCGATCGCCGCCTCCATGGACCTGCACGGCCAGGTGTCGCGCCGCTTCGCCGAACTGGTCGACCTGCCCACCGCCTACCGCACCGCGCCGCACGTGGACGTCGAGGAGACGCGCGAGCGCGCCTGCCGCCTGCTCGTCCGCGCGCTGGCCGAGGACCTGGACGTGGTCCGCTCCTGGGTACGGCTGCCGCTGCTGCTGCCCGGCGAACGCACCAGCACCCGCCGGGACCCGGCCGCCGCGATCTACGCCCGCCTGCCGGAGATCGAGCGACGCCCCGGCGTCCTGGACGCCTCGATCTGGATCGGCTACGCCTGGGCCGACGCCCCGCGCTCCAGCGTCAACATCCTGACCACCGGCACCTGTCCGGAGGCGGTCACCGCCGCCACCACCGAACTGGCCGGCGACCTGTGGCGCTCCCGCGACGACTTCGCCTTCGCCATGCCCGCCCTGCCACCACGCGCCGCCATCGAACAGGCGTTGTCCTCACCCCACCGCCCGTACTTCATCAGCGACTCCGGCGACAACCCCACGGCCGGGGGCTCGGGCGACGCGGCGTTCTTCCTGTCCGACCTCCTGTCCACCCCCGCGCTGGCGGGCGGCGGGAAGAGCGCGATCTGGGCATCCTGCGTGGACCCCACGGCGGTGGCCGCCTGCGTGGCGGCGGGCGTCGGCGGCGAGGTGACCGTGCGGGTGGGCGGCGTCTACTCCGGCGACCCACCGGTGCACCTGAAGGGCACCGTCCACGCGGTACGGCCCGCCGACCCGGTGGGCGGCGACCTGGCCGTGGTCCGGGCCGGAGGCGTGCACGCGGTGCTGACGACGCGGCGCAAGCCGTACCACCTCGTGCAGGACCTCACCGACCTGGACCTCGACCCGTGGCGGCACGACCTGACCGCCATCAAGATCGGCTACCTGGAGCCCGACCTGCACCGGGCCGCCGCCGCCTCGATCCTCGCCCTCACGCCGGGCGGCGTGAGCCAGGACCTGCCGGCTCTCCCCTACACCCGCCTGACCCGCCCCATCCACCCCCTCGACCCCGCCATGCCCGCCCCCGACCTCACCCCCGCCCTGCTGAAACGCCCCCGCTGACACCCCTCCGGCCGCCCACGCCCGGGTCCCCGATCTCCTGTGATCCCGCGGGACACGGGGCGACCTCATGCGGCGAGAGACCCCACGGCCCCTCGCTCACCCGTGGGGCGTCAAGGGGGCGTCAGGATTGAGGGGTTGGGCATGGGGATTTCATGGCCGGCGGGCCGTATGCGGGGGGTGTGGGCCGATAGTGGAGGCATGACGGCTATCGCCTCTGATCGTCCTCCCGACAGCAGGACCGACATCGGTCGCGGCATGGAGCAGTTCCACCACCCTCGCCCGGTCTGCGCGGGCCGCGGCGCCGCGTTCCGGCCGACGCCCCAGCGTGCACGACTGATGTCCGGGCTCACCGGCCGGGTGGTCGAGTTCGGCGCCGGTGACGGGGTCAAGCTCACCTGCTACCCCCCGGAGGTCCAGGAGATCGTCCTGGTCGAACCCGATCCGTTCCTGCGGGCCGCGGCGGAGCGGGTGGCGGACGAGGTGCCCGCTCTGGTCAGCATCGTCGGCGGCGACCCTGCCCGGGTGGCGCTGGACAGCGGCTCCTGTGACGCCGTGGTCCACTCGCTCACCCTGTGCTGCTGCGCCCGCCCCGAACGTACGCTCGCCGAGGCCCGCCGGATCCTGCGCCCCGGTGGCCGGCTGCGCTTCTACGAGCATGTTCGCTCGGCCAACCCCGTCCTGGCCCTGACCGAGGCGCTGGTCAGCCCGCTCTGGTCGCGGGCCAGCGGCGGCTGCCGTCCCAGCCGCGACCCGGTCGCCGCGATCCAGGCGGCGGGCTTCGTGCTCGAAGACCTCGACCGCTTCACCTTCCAGCACGTCAGCCACGTCCTCGGCACCGCCGTCAGCCCGGCGTCCTGACCCCCGCACGCACCGCACGCGACGATCGGGTCACGGTCGTGGGGCGCGTGCCGTACCCGTCGGTGCGACCGTCCATGACCTGGCGGCGTTGAGCTCCGCGACCTCCATGTCGGTGACGCGGGCGTGGAAGCCGTGCAGCCGGGCCCGCTCCTCGGCGCTCAGCACCTCGTCGATGTGCCCGAAGCCGCCGGGGGCGCGCCGGGCGATCTCGTCAAGGATCTCCTCGACCGCCATCCGCCGGTGGTTCTCGACCAGGCGGTTGACCTTGGCGCGGCGCTCGCTCTCGTAGGCGGCGAGGCTCGCGGTGGTGGCCAGGTGGTAGGCGAGGACGCGGGCGTCGACGACGGTCTGCGAGCCGCCGTTCGAGCCGATCGGGTACATCGGGTGCGCCGCGTCGCCCAGCAGGGTGACCCGGCCGCGCGTCCACCAGGGCAGCGGGTCGCGGTCCACCATGGGGAACTCCCACACCTGCGGCGAGCGGGCGATGAGTCCCGCGACGTCGAGCCACGGGAAGCGGCGCTCGCCGAAGTGCTCCAGGACGTCCTCGTGGCGGCCGGTGACGTTCCAGCCGGCTCGGGCCACCGGTCCCGGCGTGCCGGTCCTGAGCTCGGCTACCCAGTTGACCAGCCCGTCGCCGATCGGGTAGCAGACGAACTTCCCGACCTCGTTCGCCCCCGACACGATCATGGTCCGCCCGTCCAGGTACGGCTGCGCCGCAGCCGTCCCCCGCCACATGCGCACCCCGTTCCAGAGCGGCGCCCCCTCCCCCGGATGCAGCCGCGCCCGGACCGCCGAGTGCAGCCCGTCGCACCCGACGAGCACGTCGCCGTCGAGCACCCGGCCGTCGTCCAGGTGGAGCCGGACCCGGTCGCGGTCCTGTTCGAAGCGCTCGGCCCTGCCGGTGACCAGCGCGGAGGGGCCGAGCCTGGCGCGTACGGCGTCGAGCAGGAGCATCTGCAACTGCCCGCGGTGGATGGAGTACTGCGGCCAGCGGTACCCGGCCGCCCGCCCCCGCGGCACGTCCATGATCATGTTGCCGTGGCGGTCGACGTAGCTCATGTGGGCCGTGGCCACCGAGCGTGCCTCCAGGTCGCCGGCCAGGCCCAGCTCGGACAGTTCCTTGACGGCGTGCGGCTGCAGGTTGATGCCGGCCCCGATCGGCCGCAGGTCGGCGACCTGCTCGACGAGCACGGCGTCCAGGCCCGCGGCGTGCAGGCTCAGCGCGGTGGTCAGGCCGCCGATTCCGGCTCCGGCGATCAGCACGTGCATGGGTCATCCTCCCGTGTGGTGGTGCCAGGCGAGCAGCCGTCGCTCGGCCGCGAGGAAGGCCGCGTTCAGCGTGTATCCCACGACGCCGAGAACGGCGACGGCCGCCCACATCTGGGGCGGGTCGAGCGACTGCTGGGCGAAGATCAGGCGGTGGCCGATCCCGCCGGTGGTCCCGACCAGCTCGGCCAGGACCATGAGGACGAGCGCGGCGGGCAGGCTGATCCGCAGCCCCGCCGCGATGTACGGCGCCGCCGACGGCACGACCACGAACCGCAGCCGCTGCCCCCGGCTGAGCCGGTAGACCGCGGCCACCTGCAGATGGGCCGGGTCGGCCGCCCTGACGCCGTCCATCGTGCTGATCAGCACCGGCCACACGACCCCGCAGGCGATCGTGGCGATCTGCATCGGCGCGCCGAACTGGAACAGCGCCACGAACAGGGGCACCAGAGCGGGCGGCGGGATCGAGCGCAGCAGGTGCACCACCGGCTCGGCCACGGCGGCGGCGGTACGCGAGCGTCCCACCAGCGTCCCCGCGGCGACCCCGGCCAGGCCGGCGATCGCCCAGCCGCTCAGCAGGTGCGCGAGGCTGGGCACGAAGTCCTCCAGCGCCTGGTCGGTCAGGAACAGCCGGGCGGGCGGCCCGGAGAACCACAGCTCCCACGCCGCCACGACGATCCCCGACGGCGGCGGATAGTACGCCTGCCCCGCCATCCGGGCACCGGCCTCCCAGAGCGCGGCCAGCACGATCGCCGCCCACCACCGCCTCACCGGGCCGCCGGCCCGAACCGCCGCAGCGCCGTACGCTCGGCCAGGACCAGCAGGCGGCTCAGCGCCAGCCCGAGCACCCCGGTCCAGACGGCGGCGGCGAGCATCGCCGCCCGGTTGCCCGGCCCACCGGCCAGATCCCGCAGGAACGTCCCTACCCCCGCCGACCCGCCCGCCAGCAGTTCGGCCCCCACGGTGACGATCAGCGCGACCGCGACCGCGTGCCGCACCCCCGTCACCACGTACGGCACCGCGCTCGGCAGATGCAGCCTGGCCACGATCGCCGCAAAGGGGAACCCGAAGGCCCGCAACGTGTCGACGGCGACCGGATCGGCGGAGCGCGCCCCGTAGAGCGCGTTGAACAGGATGGGCCAGGCGCAGGCGTAGGCGGCGAGCCCGGCCCTGAGCGGCAGGCCGGGGCCGAGGATGAGGATGGCCGGCGGGATGAGCGCCAGGGACGGCACCGGCCGGGCGAACTCGATCACCACGCGGGCGTGCCGCTCCAGCGCGGGCAGGCAGCCGAGCGCGAGCCCCGCCGGTACGGCCAGCGCCAGGGCGATCAGGACGCCGAGGAGCGCGGTGCCCGCCGTACCGGCGAGCTGGGTCCAGAAGCCCGGATCGGACCCGAGGTCCACCCCAGCGCGCAGCACGTCGACCGCGCCCGGCACGCCCGCCGCGGCGGCGGCCTGGAGGGCGAGGCCGAGCAGCAGGAAGCCGGCCGCGCCGAGCAGCACGCGCCTCACCGCGCGGGCGTGATCAGATCGGCCGCCCTGACCGGCCGCTTGCCGCCGAAGTAGCCGAGCCTGGCCATCGTGTCGGAGACGCCCTGGAGGGTGGCGGCGTCGGCGGCCTGCGGGTAGGTGCCGATCGCGAGGCCCCCGGGAGCGGGGTTGAGGCCCTTGACGTACGTGGGCAGGATCTCGCCGAGTACCACGCGGTCGGCGGCGATGCGGGCCCCGGCGGCCATGGCGCGCTGGAAGGCGGCGACGGTGTCGGGGTTGTCCTTCACGAACGCGGCGGTGGCGGCGTACCCGGCGACGGGGAAGCCGGCGGGGATCTCCGCCACGGTCGTCATGCCCTTGCCCGCCGCGGTGCCGGCGAACGGCTCGCCCAGGAAGGCGGCGTCGACCTGCTTGTTCTCCAGCGCCGGGATCATCTCGGGGAACGGCACGGCCACGAAGTCGCGCTTGTCGTCGAGCTTGACGCCCGCCTCCCCGGCGGCCCGGCGGACCAGCAGGCTCGGCACGGAGTTGAGGGCGTTGACGGCGATCTTCTTGCCGGACAGGTCGGCGAGGGTGCGGATGGGCGAGTCCTTGGCGGCGACGATCCGGTGGGTGCCCTTGCCCGTGTGGTAGCCGTCGGCCACGACCTTGAGGTCGGCCAGGCCGCCGGCCTGGGCGTTGAACCAGGTCAGGTAGTTGCCGAAGGAGATGTCCATGCTCTTGCCGATGAGCCGCGGGAGCGCGTCGGCGCCGCCGCCCAGGACCTCGATCTTGACATTGAGCCCTTCCTTCCGAAAAAGACCGCGTTTGTCGGCGATATACACGGGCGCCACGTCGATGATGGGCAGGACCCCGATCACCAGGTCGGCTTTTTGCTGTCCCGGCGAATGCCGGACGGTATCAGGACCGGTGCAGGCCGTCAGCACTAAGCAGGCGACGACGGCGGTCAGACGGGCTGTCACCGTGGGTTCTCCTCTGGCTCGGCGAAATGTCTGGCGGATAACTCCGAATGATCCTCCGATCATTACCGCGAAATTCGGCCATTTCGTCCATACCTCTTGGTAGAAAGCACTCTGTTCTTGGTCGGAGCGCAGGAAAGGCAAGGCATTGACGCGAAGAATCGGCAGGGTCCCCCAGCTGCCGCCGGACAGCGGTCTCAACATCGTGATTCTGACCATGGCGGCCTCCATGTCCGGCGACCGGCAGAGCGCCGAGATGCTGGCCGAGTGCGCGGAGACGCTGTTCGCCGAGGGCGACGACGCCGACGCGCTCGACTGGTTCTCGCTCATCGTGGAGGGCGGCGAGCCCGAACTCGCCCCGCACGCGGCGCTGCGCATCGGCGACGTGCTCGTCGACGAGGACATGGCCACCGCCCAGGCCGCCTGGCGCCACGCCGCCGACCACGGCGCCGGGCAGGTCGCGAAGATCGCGCGCGACAACTTCGAGGTGCTCGCCCGCCACGACGTCGAGCCGCGCACCAGCCCCGCCACGGCCGAGGAGGTGATCGGCCGCGCGGCGCTGGCGCGCGGCCGGATGTGGGTCGCGGAGGGCGACCTGCGGGCGGCGGCCCACGCGTTCGGCCAGGCCACGGAGTCGCCGATCCCCGACCTGGCCGCCGAGGGCCTCGCCTACCTGGGCTCGGCGCTGGCGCTGGCGGGCGAGCCCGGCCAGGCCGTGCCGGCGCTGGAGCGCGCGATCGCCACCGGGCACCCCCGCTACGGCCCCATGGCGGCGGTCGACCTGTCGTCCATCCTCAGCGCCCGGGGGCAGCACGACCGGGCGATCGCCGTGCTCAGGCAGGCGCAGCGGGGCGAGGGCTGGGCGGCCTCCATGGCGGCCGTCAACATCGGGGTGCTGCTCGCGCGCGAGCTGGGCGACCTCGACGCCGGTCTGGCCGAGTTGCGCCGCGTCGCCGCCGGTCCCGACCCGATGGCGGCCGCGGGCGGCCTGTTCAACCTCGCCACCCTCTTGGAGGAGAACGGCGACGCCGCCGGCGCCCGGCGCGCCTACCAGGACGCCGTGGCCCGGCAGCAGCCGATGTTCAGCGGGAAGGCCGCGGTCAACCTCGGCATCCTGGAGACCAGGGAGGGCGACCTCCAGAGCGCCGAGACCGCCTGGCGGCTGGCCGTACGGGTCGGCGGGCCCGAGGACCAGGCCAAGGCCCACGACATGCTGGAACGGCTCAGCCTCCTCGACCCGGCCGACTCCCTCTCCAGGGGCGCGAACCTGCTGGCGGAGGGCGAGCGTGAGGCGGCGCTGCGCGAGTTCGAGCTGGCCATGGACAGCGGCCATCCGCTGCACGCGCCGTGGGGCGCCGCCCATGCCGGGTTCCTGTTCTCGGTCGAGTCGGGCAGGCAGGGCGCCGAGGCGGGGATCGGCCGGCTGCGCGAGGTGGGGCAGGCCGAGCTGGAGCCGAGGGCGTGGGTGCTGTTCGGCGTGCTGGCGGCGCGGCACGGCGACCTCGACGCGGCCGAAGCCGCCTGGCGCACCGTCCCCCGTACGGCCCGCGACGCCTTCCCCGCCGCCGCCTGCCTGCTGTGGGTGCTGCACCGGGACCCGGCGCAGGCGGAGGGGGCGTTCGGCTGGGTGCTGCAGGTGGCCGGCGACCTCGCGCGCGACGTGGTGGAGGCGGCCGAGCAGATCGGGCACGTACGCGCCCGCCACGGCGACGAGGCCGGGGGTCAGGAGGCGTACGAGACGAGCCGCAGGCTGGCCGCGCTAGCGAACTGACGGGTGCCCGGTCTCGGCGGTCTCCTCGCGCAGGGCCTCCCACAGGAGGTTCAGCGGGTGGTCCGGGGCGTAGCGTTCGCGTTCGCCCTTCCTGGTGAACACCGCGGAGACCATCTCGACCTTGGGCTCGACGTCGTGCACCAGGTCAACGACGCGTAGCGACCCGCCTTCCGCGACGCGTCTGGCCAGGGTGCGGGTGACGATCATGCAGCCTCTGGCCAGGCGGGAGCGCAGCAGGGCGAGGCCGTACTGGACGTCCTCGATCTCCGCGGCGATCGTGAGGCGCTCGCGGAAGGCCGGCCCGAACCAGCGCGTCAGGAAGTCGGCGATCAGCCCGCTGCCCGGCACGACCAGCGGCAGTTTCGCGAGCGCGCTGACCGGCGCCGAGGGGCCGGGCAGGTCCTCGTGCGGCAGGTTGGTCAGCAGGACGGGGCTGCCGCGGCGCCATTCGAGCACGTCGTAGGCGTCGTGGGCGGCGGGCGCTCCGACCGGGGTGACGACGCTGCCGCACAGCAGGTCCACGCGGCCCTCGTCCAGGCGCGGCCAGAAGTCCTTGGTGCGCACGTGCACGAGCCGGAACTCCACGCCGCGCCGCGTGAACTCCGCCGCCACCCGATCCCACGCCCGCGACAGGATCCACAGCGTGAACTCGGTCGTGCCCACGGTCAGCGTCGTGCCGATGCGCCGCCGGCCGGCGTGCACGTCGTCCATCAGCTCGGCCAGCACCTCCTGCGCCCGCTCGACCAGGCTCTCGCCGGTGGGGGTGAAGGCGAAGTCCTTGCCCCTGCCGCGCTTGCTGACCAGGACCTCGCCGCAGAGGGCCTGGTAGGTGCGGTTGAGGCTGTCGAGCTGCTTCTGCACGCTGGACTGCTCCCTGCCGAGCAGCCGCGCCGCCTGCAGCGCCGAGCCCGTCCGCCGGACCACGGCCAGCGTCCTGAGCTGGTCGAGGCTCGTGTCGAGCAGCGCGGGCGGGCAGCTCAGCAGCAGGGCCAGCGGCTCGTCGGGCGGCACCAGCTCGGGTAAGGGCGCGGACATGCCACGAACCTACTGCCTCACCCGCCGCGCCCCAGCCCCGCCTCGCGCGCCCGGACGATCGCCTGCGCCCGGTCGGCCACCTGGAGCTTGGCGAAGACGTTGGAGACGTTGTTGCGCACGGTCTTCGGCGACAGGTGGAGGCGCTCGGCGATCTCGCCGTTCGAGCGGCCGGCCGCGATCAGCTCCAGCACCTCACGCTCACGCGCGGTCAGGTGCGGGAACGGCCTCGCCCCCGACGCCTCTCCCCGCGCCAGCCGGGCGAAGAAACCGCTCACCCGGGCCGCCAGCGCCTGCCCGAAGATCACCTCCCCGCCCGCGACCGCGGTGATGGCCCGCAGGATCTCGCCCTGGTCGGCGCCCTTGAGCAGGTAGCCGCGGGCACCGGCGACCATCGCCGCCAGCACGGTGTCGTCGTCCTCGTGCATGCTCAGCACCAGCACGCCGGCCTCCGGCACCTCGGCCACGATCCGCTCGGTGGCGCGGATGCCGTCCATGCCGGGCATCTGCAGGTCGAGCACGACCACGTCCGGCCGCAGCCGCACTGCCAGCTCGACAGCCCCCAGCCCGTCGGCCGCGGTGCCGACCACCTCGGCCCGCCCGGTCGAGTCGAGCATCATGCGCAGCCCGTCGCGGTAGACGGGATGGTCGTCGGCCAGCACGACCCTCGGCACGCTCATCCGGCCCAGCCCGACGGCAGGACCGCGTGGACCCGCGTGCCGCCGCCCGCGCCGGGCGTGACCGCGCACCGGCCGCCCAGCTCGCGCGCCCGCTCCCGCATGGCGGCCAGCCCCACGCCCGGCGCGATCTCGGGACCCACGCCCCGGCCGTCGTCGACCACCTCGACCTCCAGCTCGCCCTCCGCCGTGCTCAGGCGGATCTCGCAGGTACGGGCCGCCGCGTGCCTGGCGACGTTCACCAGAGCCTCGCACACGATGCGGTAGGCGGCGACCTCCGTCGCGGCGGGCAGCTCGCCCAGGTCGGCGTCCACCCGTACGCGCACGTCCAGGCCGCCGCCGCGGAAGCGCTCCGCCTCCCGCTTCAGCGCCTCCGCCAGGCCCCAGCGGTCCAGGGCGGGCGGCAGCAGGTTGTGCACGAGCCGCCTGACGTCCTCGATGACCGTGCCCAGATCGCCCCGCACCTGACCGAGCACCTCCCCCGCCGCCCGCGGATCGCGGTCCAGCAGGTTGCGGGCCGCCTCCACCTTCAGCGCCGCGGCGGCCATGGCCGGGCCGAGCCCGTCGTGCAGGTCCCTGCGCAGCCTGCGGCGTTCCTCCGCCACGCCGGTGACCAGCCGCCCGCGGCTGAGCCGCAGCTCCTCGGTGAGCGCCACCGCCCGCACCGCCGCGGCCGTCTGACGTACGACGTCGGCCAGCAGCCGCTGGTCCGCCTCTGCCAGCCGGCCACGCGGCACCAGCGCCAGGCGGCCGATCCGCTCGCCGCGGTAGGTGATCGGCAGCACGAGCACGTCCGCGCGCGGCTCGCCGTACTCGGCCGTGAGCGTGCCGCCGTCCTGCCCGTCGAGCTCCACCCTCACGTACGGCGAGCCGAACGCCCGCGACACCGCCCGCGCGGCCTCCGGCAGCGGCCCGCCCGGCCCGCTCGCCTCCTCCAGCCGCTCGGCCAGCGCCGACACCACCTCGTACGGCTCCGCCCTGCCGGTGAGCATCCGGTTCACCCAGCGGCGTGCCCGGTCGCGGACCGGGGCGTAGGCGACGGCGACCACCGTGGCGGCCAGCACGGCGGCCACCGGCTCGTCGATCAGCGCGCCCAGGCCCACGAAGATGGGGACGTCGACGGCCACCACCGCCACGGCCAGCCCGCCGTACAGGATGGTCCAGCCGAGCAGCGGGTCGATGTCGTAGAGCCGGTAGCGGCCGACGGCGACCAGCACGGCGCCCGCGACGGCCAGGAGCGACGCGACGAACGTCAGGTCCTGCGGGATGCCGTCCACCGCGAGGGGTAGCACGATCAGCACGCCGTTCAGCACCGCGGCCAGCGCCATCCAGCGCAGTTGGGCCCGCAGCACGCCTGCCGAGCCGCGGAAGCGGCGCACGAACGCCACCACGGGCACCACCGTGCTCAGCGCCAGCAGCGCGGGTACGGCCGGCAGCACCGACAGCCACACCTGGTCCGGCAGGAACGGAACCGGCAGATCGACCCCCGGCCACGGGGCGCCCTGTCGCGCGGTGTCCGTGACCAGGCGCCAGGGGACCGTGACGAAGACCGCCACCGCGAGCCCCGCCGAGGTCAGCGTCGCCCATGCCGCGGGCCGCCAGCGGCGGGTGGGCAGGCGGCCGTCGGGGAAGTACAGCAGGACCAGCGGGGTCACCAGGTTCAGCAGCGGGCCCAGGCGGGCGCCGGTGAACAGGGCGGCGGCGGTCAGCGGGAGCCGCCCGCCGTACGTCTGCGAGGACAGCACGGCGTAGGCGGCGCCGAGCCCGTTCAGGCTCGCCACGAGCGCGCTGCCGAGCAGCAGCCAGGTCATCGGGTGCCGGGGCAGGCGGCTGGACAGCACCAGTCCGGCCCCGGCCAGGGCCAGAGCCGGGATCGTGGACGACCAGATCGACCAGTCGAGGGGTTCGGGGCGCGGGGCCGTACCGGAGAGAAGGTCCAGGCAGGTGGCGGCGAGGACGCCGGCGGCGGAGAGCACGGCCACGGCGGTGGCGGCGGCTCTGGGCAGGGGGTACCAGAACACCGTTCCAGCGTGACACAGCAGGACACCCGTGACAGGGGACCGGTATCCCTCCCGGACCGGGACATCTGCCCCGCTCAGACCGGGACCTCGTGCTCTGGTGGCCCGGGACGGCGGCGGGAGAGCGTGGGTGCCTCATCGACCTTCAGGAGGCACCCATGATCACCCACAGCACTTCGGCCAGGGCGGAGGGCGGCCGGCTCGCGGGGGCGCTGCTCTCCGCCGGCGCTGCGGCGTGGGCCGCCGGCACGGTCGTGGTGGGCGAGAAGATCCAGGAGGGCGTCCAGACACTCGACACCGTCACGGGGATGATGTTCGTGGCGGGCGTCTGGGCGTTCGTGTGGCGGGTCTGGACGACGCGGGCCACCGGCGAGCGTCTCGGCCGGGTCGTCCCCCTCGGCCTGCTCGTGCTGCTGCCCGCCGCGTTCCTGCTCAACGTCCTGTCCTTCGGCTACGCCACCCACGACGAGTTCCCGCTCTGGATGCAGATCCTGGACGCCGCGTGGCCGCTGAGCATGCTCGGGATGCTGGCGCTGGGGATCACGATCGCCGCCGCCGGGCGGGTCGAAGGGCCGCTGCGGTGGCTGCCCCTGCTGGCCGGGCTGTGGTTCCCGGTGACGATGGCGGCCCAGATCCTCGGCGGTCCGGCGGTGTCCACGTACGTCAGCGCCGCCTGGCTGATCGGCACCTACGGCGTCATCGGCCTGCTGATGGCCAGGCGCTGAGCGGACGGCGCGCGGGTTTGCCAGGGCTCGGGCCCACGGGGACCATAGGGAGTCATGCGCGCACCCGACCCGAACGCCGAGCAGGTGAAGGCGGCCGTCGAGGCGTTCCGCATGCTCAGCGACGGCACGCGGCTCCGGCTCATGTGGCTGCTGTCATCGGGCGAGTACGACGTCGGGTCGCTGGCCGAGTCGGTCGGCGTGCCCCGGCCGTCGGTCTCGCAGCACCTGGCGAAACTCCGCCTGGCGGGCCTGGTGGAGACCCGCAGGGACGGCCGCCGGGTCCTCTACCGGGCCCGCGACGCCCACGTGCGCGCGCTGATCCACGAAGCGCTGTTCCACGCCGACCACGAGGTCTCCGGCATCCCCCGGCACGACTGAACACGGCTACGAGCCGGTGTCCACCACCGTCGGAACGTCCTCGAACACCAGGGCGCGCAGGGCGTCGGCCGCCGCGCGGTCCAGCACCGTCGCGCTCGCCGCCGGCCCCGGCGAACCGGCGCGGACCTGGGCGAGCAGCCGCCGCCAGCGGCGGCTGTGCCGGTCGAACGTCGCGGCCGGCACCACCCGGCCGCGCGCGTGCTGCCCCTCCAGCGCCGTGCGCGGGTCCACGTCCAGCAGGATCAGATGGAACGGCCGGCCGCGCCGCCTGGCCAGCCACGCGAACCCGTGCAGGACGTGCGGCCAGGCGCCCCGGTTGTGCGCGACCACGGAGTGCCCGGCGGACAGTTCGCGCCCGATGCGCGACACGTGCCCGACGTAGACCACGAACGTGCGCACCGGCTTGGGCGCCCACGACAGCCTGCGCCCCCACCGGTTACGCGACTGGCGCGAGTCGATCACCCGGACCGGGCCGATGGCCACGGGCTCGTGCTCGTCGCCGGTCAGGCCGTACAGGCGGGTCAGCAGGGTGCTCTTGCCGGCGCCCGGCAGCCCGGTGAAGATCACGAGCGAGCCCGGCGGATAACGGAGAGCCTCGTTGGATACCACGCGGCCTCCCGTTATGGCATGAACGTCGGCGCACACTCTACCCGGCCCCCGTGGGAAAGACGTCGAAGTGGACGATGACCCGGGCGGTGCCCGGATGGCCGGGCCCGCGCTCGTCCGACACCACGCGGTAGGGCTCGATCACCTCCATGACGGCGTCGCGCATGGCGATGCTCTCCTCGGTCGTCAGCCTCAGTGAACGGCGGGACAGGCCGCTGGCCTCCACCCACTCCCTGGGGGTTTCGGGTTCCTCGGCGAGCCAGCGTTCCAGTTCGGCGCCGCGCTGCCGTACCAGGTCCTGGAGGAGGACGCGGATGACGCCGAGCGTCTCGCTGTCGGCGGCGTCCTCGGGCGTGCCGTAGCCGAAGCCGCCGGGGGTCACCCGCCAGTACTTCTCCTTGCCCTTCCCCATCCCCTCCGCGACCTCGATCATCCCGTGCCTGGCCAGTTCGCGCAGGTGGTAGCTGGTGGAGCCGGTGTTCTCGCCGACGCGGCCGGACAGCTGGGTGGCGGTGGAGGGGCCGAGCTCCTCCAGCAGTTCGAACAGCCGCAGTCGCAGGGGGTGAGCGAACGACTTCATGGCGTTCACGTCGAGGGTCCTCTTGGAAAAGCGCTTGCCCGCCATGAGTGTGCAAACCTATCTTTGCAAAGAAACACATGCACAGTTTTCTTTACACACTAGCGGAGCCGTGATGCGTTCGTTCGGATTTCTGTGGTCGTCATCGGCGCTGTCGAACCTCGCCGACGGCGTGCTCAAGGTCGGCACCCCCCTGCTGGCCGTCACGTTGACCCGCTCCCCGGCCGAGGTCGCGCTCGCCGGCGTCGCCACCACCCTGCCCTGGCTCCTGCTCGCCCTGCCGGCCGGGGCCGTGGCCGACCGCCAGGACCGGCGGCGCATCATGGTCCTCGCCAACGCCTTCCGCGCCGCCCTGCTGGTGGCCGTCGCCGCCTTCGCCTGGTCCGGCACGTTGTCGCTCTGGATCCTGCTGGCCGCCGTCCTCCTCTCCGGCATGGCCGAGGTCTTCGCCGACACCTCCGCCCAGTCGGTCCTGCCGATGACCGTCCCACCCGACCGCCTGGCCTGGGCGAACGGCCGCATCGTAGGCGCCCAGACGGTCGGCAACGACTTCATCGGCTCGCCGCTGGCCGGCGTCCTGGTCGCCCTTCTCCCACCCGCCATCCTCGGCACCCCCGGCATCCTGTACGGCTTCGCCGGGCTGTTGCTGCTGGGCATGCAAGGCACCTACCGCCCCACCCCCGCCCTCACCACGGAAACCACCACACCAGCCTCCGCCTCGTCCGCCCTCACCACCCACGACGCGGTGTCCGCCTCCGGGCCTGGCTCGCGCGCACGCGCCGCCACCCGTCCCAGCGCACCCGCACACTCCACCCCGAACCCGACCCGCACGCCCGGACATGCCACCCCGGACCCGGCCGTCCCCGGATCACCCACACACACCACCCCCGATCCGGCCACCTCCGGATCGCCCGCACACACCACCCCGGACCGGGCCGTCTCCGGACCGCCCGCACGCATCGCGCCCGATCCGGAGGGCGCCGGTGCCTTGGGTTCCGGGGCGGGCGGAGGCTCTGAGGCGTCCGGATCGGGGGTGGGCGGTGGGGCGGGGCCGTACCGGCGGAGTCTGGTGGTTGACATCGGCGAGGGCCTGCGGTACCTGTGGGCGCACCGGTTCCTGAGGTTGCTGGCGGTCTGCAGCGGGATGCTGAACCTCGGCAACGCCGCCTTCTTCGCCGTGTTCGTGCTGTGGGTCGTCGGCCCGGGATCGCGCATGGAGCTCTCACCCGCCGCGTACGGCCTCATGATGACCGCCTTCGCCGTCGGCGCCGTGGGAGGTTCGTTCGTGAGCGACCGCGTGATCCGGTGGGGTGGCGAGGGGCGGATGCTGGTGGGTTCCTGGCTGGTCAGCAGCCTGCTACTGGCGGCCCCCATCCTGGCACCACACCCGGCCGTACTGTTCCCCGTGGCGATCCTGTGGGGCGCCACCAACACCTGGTCCAACGTGATCGTCATCTCGACCCGCCAGCGGATCATCCCCGACGGCCTGCTCGGCCGCGTCAACTCCGCCTACCGACTGATAGGTATGGGCGGCATGCCGATCGGCGCCGGAGTGGCCGGCCTGATGGGCGAGGCCTGGGGCCTTCTATCGGTCTTCATCGCCTCGGTAGCCATCTGCCTGGCCGCCGTAGCCCTGATCTCCCGCGCGATCCCCGCCTTCACCCCCTCAACCCCCCACCCCTAATCCCCCTCGCCCCTCGCCCCTCGCCCCTCGCCAGCGCGCAGGACACCAACGAGTCCAGTGGTCGACAACCCTGGAAG